>NZ_JAJQXW010000002.1:600000-868060 GCF_021246445.1 Rhabdothermincola salaria | reverse complement strand
ACCGATGGCCTCACCGCTGTCACGACGCCGCGACGCCGCGAACACCACCACAGCAGCCAACACCACCACCACGGGAATGACGATCACAAGAGGGTTCATGAGAGTTCCTGCCTTTGGCACAGCACGGCGGGGATCACAGCTCGAAGAACATGCCGGCGGTCCAGGGGGCGACGAAGTTGAACCCCGGACCTCGGAAGAACGAACCGATGATGGCGAGGATCGCCCAGAACATGAGCTGCACCGTGAAGATCGACACCGCGAACTTGCGGTCCTCGGGCTTGTTGGACGGGTTCTTGTCGATGTACGGCGCCAGGATCAGCAAGAAGATGCCCATGCCCGGGATGGTCACACCGGCGACCATCGGGTGGAACATGGTCAACAGCTCCTGGAGGCCCAGGAAGTACCAGGGCGCCTTGGAGGGGTTCGGCGTCTCGTTCAGGTTGGCCAGCGTGAGCAGCGGGGCGTTCACGAAGATCGAGAAGATCAACGTGAAGGCCAACACGACCAGGGCGGCCACGAACTCGATGGCCAGCAGGTGGGGCCAGGTGTGGACCTTGTCGACCGGCGTGGACTTGACGTCCTGGATGGAGCCGGCCTTGACGACGGTGAGCAGCCGCTGGGTGTGGCCGGCGGGGCCGGTGGCCAGCGGCGGTGGCGCGGCGTCGGCCACCGCGGTGGCGACTCCGCCGCCCGTCGGGGCCGCGGCGGCCGGCGCAGCGGCGTCGCCGCCGGCCTTCTTGGCCTTGGCCGACTTGGACCGCTCGAGCAGGTGCGCGGGGATCTTGCTGGCCTCGCCGCTGGGCGGCTCGGAGGCGGCGGGCGCCTCCTCGGCCGGCGCGTCGCCCTCGGCCGCCTTCTCGGCGGCCTTGGCACGGGCGGCTTCGGCCCGCTTGCGGAGGTGTTCGGGGATCTCGGTCATCGCTGATCCTTTCCGATCACAAGGGACCGGAGATGCCGCCGTCCTTGCGCACCCTCCAGAAGTGGATGGCGAGGAAGATGACGGTCACGAAGGGAACGAACAAGACGTGCAGCACGTACCACCGCAACAGGGTGTCGGTGCCGATCTCTCTGCCGCCGAGGAGGACGAAGCGCACCTGGTCACCGAAGACCGGGGTGTACCCCATCATGTTGGTGCCCACGGTCACCGCCCACAGGGCCAGCTGGTCCCACGGCAGCAGGTAGCCGGTGAACGACAGCAGGAGGGTGAGCGTGAGCAGGATGACGCCGATCACCCAGTTGAACTCTCGGGGCGGCTTGTAGGCGCCGTGGTAGAAGACCCGGGCCATGTGCAGGAACACCGAGATGACCATGAGGTGCGCCGCCCACCGGTGCATGTTGCGCACCAGCAGGCCGAAGGTCACCGAGGTCTGCAGGGTGTAGATGTCGGTCCAGGCCTGGGCGGCCGTTGGTCGGTAGAAGAACATCAAGAAGATGCCCGTCACCGTGAGCAGGATGAACAGGAAGAAGCTCAGCCCACCCAGGCAGAGGGTGTAGCTGACCTTGACCGCGTGCCGCTTCACCTTCACCGGGTGGAGGTGGTACAGCACGCTGTTCATGATCACGTAGGACCGGTTCCGGGGGCTGTCGGTGTAGCCCTTGCGGAACACCGATCCGGGCCGGAAGATCGAGTTCCAGGCCTGTGAGCCCTGCGTCTTGTCGACGATCTCGCTCAGGCGCTGGCCTGGTGTCTTCTTGTCGCCGGGGCGCTCCATGGTCTTGGCCAAGGCTCTAGCTCCGTTGCTCTCTCGTGGCGAGGGGTGGTCGGGGGTCGGGTGTCGTTCGGGCGGGATCAGCCGAGGCGCATGCCGTAGCCGTACCCGTACGTGGGAGTGCGCTGGTGGGGGTCGCCGTCGGCGGGGGCGTCGCCGACCTTGCCGAGGATGATGACGCCGGTGGGGCAGCGATCGACGCAGAGCGCACAGCGGGTGCACACGTCGTCGTCGATGACGAACACGCTCTGGTCACCGGGGTCGTCGCCCGGGAGCTCGGTCCCCAGGGCCTCGTCGATGGCGGTGGTGGTGACGAGGTGGATGCACTTCCAGGGGCAGATGTCGACGCAGCCCTCGCAGGTGATGCACTCGGACTGGTCGATGTGGATGAACTGCTTGGGCTTCACCGCCTTGGACAGCCACGCCGCATCGACTTCTTGCAGGACGTAGTCGTCGCGGAACTCCGGCAGCGGCGGGTTGGCGTCGGTCTTGGCCATGGCTTAGGACTTCCTCACGAGGGGACGACCGAACTCGGACTCGACGACGGCGGGGACCTCGGCGGCCTTCTTGCCCCGGTTCTGCCAGACCGACCACAGCCAGATGTTGCCGGCGAGGAAGGCCACGTAGATCAACACGGCGACGATGTCGCGGATGACCAGGTAGTTGAGGGTGAACGGGAACCAGCCGCCCAGCTCCTGGGGCTTGAGGATCTCACCGGGGCCGAACAACAGCTTGTCCGGACGCCAACCGAGCTCGTTGTCCGCCCAGGTAAGCCACAGGTGGGGCACCACGCCGTAGACCCAGAAGAAGACGAAGAACACGTAGGTGCCGGCGACCATGGCCTCGCCCCAGGTGAGCATCGTGCCCACGGGGCGCCGATCGCGGTAGGGGAAGATCACAGCCACCAACAGGGCGGTGAGCAGCAACGAACTCACGAACGCAACCACCCGGGTGGGACCTCCTCGTGAACCTGATCACAAACGGTAGCGACTCGGCAGCGCGGCGGTGGTCGCCGGGCTGACGGAGACTGTCTACCACCCAGTCAGAAGGCAGAGCACATCCGGGACCGAGCAATGCGCCGGCGTCCACGGGCCTGTCGCGGCGAGAGGGCCTCAGCCGGCCCGAGGGTGGCGTGGATCGTCGCGTCGCCGAAGGCCCCGTACTTGGTGTGAGGTCTCGTCGATCGTTTATGGTGACGCCCGGACCAGGCCCTCGGCCCGGTCGCCACTCTCACCGCCGTCCTCGGAGGAGCTGTGACCGAAGTTCCCGAGCATCTGCTCAAACGCTCCCAAGATCGCCGGGCCGCCCTCGGCCTCGGTGGTGGCGGCGATGGCGGAGGCGGCGGCGACGCCGCCCCCGCAGCCGCAGCACCTGCCGACGAACCGGCGCCCGGTTCCGCCGTGGCCCCGGCGGCACCCAGCGCCGCCGCCAAGCCGGCGGCGGCCACCCCGGCCGAGGTGGCCCCGCCCGAGCCGCCACCTCCCTACGTGCAGGCTGCGCTCACCCGCAAGAAGATCCCGTTCTGGGCCATGCCCGTGCTGGCCTTCCTCCCGGTGTGGGCGATCATCTACGTGGGCGGGCTCTCCCCTGCCGACACCGGCGAGGCCGGCCCGCTCGACCAGGGCGCCGAGATCTACGCCGCCCAGTGCGCCAGCTGCCACGGCGGCGGTGGCGGTGGGGGTGTGGGTCGGGCCTTCACCGACGGCGAGCTGCTCGCCACCTTCCCCGACATCTCCGAGATGCTCGAGTTCGTCTGGGTGGGCAGCAACGGCATCGGCCCGGCCGGCACCCCGTACGGCGATCCCGACCGTGCCGGCGGGGCTCACACCACCCTGAGCTACAACGGCAACCCCATGCCGGCCTTCCAGGACGTGCTCACCCCCGAGGAGCTCCTCAACGTGGTGCGCTACGAGCGTGAGGTGCTCGGCGGCGAAGAGGTGCCGGCTGAGGAGATCGGCGACGCCGACCAGCGCTTCTGGCCCGACGGTGCCCCCATCGTCGACGATGCCGGCCAGCTGGTGACCCCGGAAGGCGAGGCGCTCTTCGACGAGGAGGGCTTCCTCACCATCGAACCGAACTACGGCTGAGCCCTAGCCCGACGCAGTCCCTCGACGGCCCCCGCCCGAGCGGGGGCCGTCGCCGTTTTCCTGGCGCCGTATCCATGGCGCCCTCCTCGCGAACTCGTCGGGACGCGGTGTGGGCGGGTCGCTGGCGCCGTGCGCTCGCGCCTGTGCGGGTCCTCGGGGCTCCGGCGGGTCCTGTCCCGCACCAGAACCTGACGTGCTCGGTCGCTCAGAGCGGCGGCTTCGTCGAGCTCGGGCGTGGGTCGCCGAACCCTTCGTCGATCGCAGGCGACGGTCGCCGAGCCGCACTCGCTCCCGTGCGCGCGTCAGAACCAATGGCGCGGGCCACCCACCGGAACCGTGTCCATGGCGCCCTCCTCGCGAGCTCGTCGGAACGCGGTGTGGGCGGGTCGCTGGCGCTCCCGTCGCCCACCTGACGACGCTCGTCAGCCGGCATGGAACAGCCGACGCCGCGCAGCAAGGAGGCTCAGACAGGCCACGCGTTTCGCCGAAGGCGGCGAAGGGAGGCCTGCCGACCGGAGCAAGATGTCACGGAGGCTTGCCGACCGAAGCAAAGTGTCACGGTTCGACGATGGGGAAGGCCGGGTCGAAGGCGACCAGGTGGGCGCGCAGGGTGTCGATGACGGTGATGTCGCCGTCGACGCGGGCCGTGCCGGCGTCCACCAGGTCGGTGAGCGGCACCAGGCCGAGCAGCACCGGGAGCAGCTGGCCGTCGGCCAGCACGACGGTTGCCTGAGCGGAGGGGTCGTGGCGGCCGGCCACGTGGGTGAGAACGCCGTTGCGGAGGCGCACGACGTGGCGCTCGCCTGCCTCGCCGATGGACAGGTTGAACGAGAGCTCGCTGTCCCAGGCCCGGGGGCCGTCGATACGCACGGCGACCGTGTCGAGGATCTGCGACGTGGTGAGCCGGCTCAGCATGTCGAGGGGGAGCTTGGCCTCCGGCTTCACCGGCCCCTCGCGGAGCTCCCGGGCTCCCATCAGGTAGAAGTTGCGCCACACCGCGTTCTCGGCGCCGTAGGCCAGCTGCTCGAAGGCGGTCGCCTGCAGCTCGCGTGCCTCGCGGTTCGACGGGTCGGCGAACACGACGTGGTTCACCACCTCGGCCACCCACCGAAGGTCGCCGTCGTCGAAGGCCTGCCGGGCCCGCTCCAGCACGGCGTCGGCGCCGCCCATGTACTCCACGTAGCGGGGGGCCGACTCGGTGGGCGGGTGGGGCCAGAGGCGGGCCGGGTTGGCGTCGAACCACCCCATGTAGCGCTGGTAGACGGCCTTGGCGTTGTGGCTGAGCGACCCGTAGTAGCCGCGGGTGTGCCAGCGCTGCTCGAGGCTGGGCGGCAGCACCAGCTCCTCGGCGATCTCGGTGGCGGTGAGGCCCTGGTTCAGCATGCGCACGCTCTGGTCGTGCAGGTAGCCGTAGAGGTCGCGCTGCTCGGCGAGGAAGTCGGCGGCCCGGTCGGTGCCCCAGGTGGGCCAGTGGTGGGAGGCGAACAGCAGGTCGGTGTCGGCTCCGAAGAGCTCGAGGGACTCGTCGAGGAACCGGGACCAGGCCCGGGCGTCTCGCACCTGCGCACCGCGCAGGGTCACCACGTTGTGCAGGTTGTGGGTGGCGTTCTCGGCCATGCAGAGGATGCGGTGGTCCGGGAAGTGGAAGTTCATCTCCGCCGGTGCCTCGGTGCCCGGGGTCATCTGGAACCGCAGGCGCACACCGTCGAGCACCAGCTCCTGGCCGGTGTGGGTGATGTCGACGGTGGGCGGGACCAGCGAGGTGGTGCCGGTGGAGTTGTAGGGCCCGAGCCCGGAGGTCATCTGCCCGGTGGGGCCCTTCTCCAGCTCGGCGCCGTACATGTAGGCCGCCCGGCGGGCCATGGCCGGCCCGACGGTGAGGTTCTCGCTGATGGCGTGGTCGAGGAAGTGCTCGGGGGCGACGATGGGGATGTCGCCCGGCTCACCGTCGGGCAGCACGCCCCGGGCCCCGCCGAAGTGGTCGACGTGGCTGTGGGTGTAGAGCAGGGCGGTGACGGGCCGGTCGCCGCGCACCGAGCGGTAGAGGGCCAGGGCGGCGGCGGCCGTCTCGTTGGAGATCAGCGGGTCGATGACGATCACGCCCTCGTCGCCCTCGACGATGGTCATGTTCGACAGGTCGAGACCGCGCACCTGGTAGAAGCCGGGGGCGATCTCGAACAGGCCGTGCATCACGTCGAGCTGGGCCTGGCGCCACAGGCTGGGGTTGACGGTGTCGGGGGCGTCCCCCGACAGGTCGCCGTAGGCGGTGAGGTCCCACACCACCCGCCCGTCGGTGGCGGTGACGATCGGTTCGTCGAGGCGGGCCACCAGGCCGCGTCCAGCGTCGACGAAGTCCTGGTCGTCGTGGAACGGGAGGCGGAGCCGCACGGCGGCGTTGGCTCGGGCCACGTGCTCGGAGGCGCTCATGGGCGCCGAGGCTAAGGCTCGGGCGGCCGACGGCGGCGGCTCCGGCCTCCGGCCCCGATGGAGTGGATCTCAGCCGGCGACGGCTCGAGCGGCCACCTGGACGGCCGCCACGACGGCGTCGAGGACGTCGTCGGTGTGGGCCAGGCCCGGGAACATGACCTCGTAGGCCCCGGGGGCCATGGCCACGCCGTGGTCGAGCATGGCGTGGAAGAAGGCCCCGTAGCGGGCCTCGTCGGTCGTCGTGGCCGTGGTGTAGTCGGTTGCCGGTTCGGCACCGAAGTGCAGCCCGAGGAGGGTGCCGACCCGCGGCACCACCGCGGCGACGCCCTCGGCGGCCAGGGCCGCCTCGAAGGCGGCGGCCAGACGCTCCGCCCGGGATTCGATGAGGGCGTAGGCGTCGTCGTCGAGCAGGTCGAGCACGGCCAGGCCGGCGGCGGTGGCCAGCGGGTTCCCCGACAGGGTGCCCGCCTGGTACACGGGCCCGAGGGGGGCCAGGTTGTCCATGACGTCGGCCCGGCCACCGAAGGCACCCACGGGCAGACCACCACCGATGATCTTGCCGAACGCGGTGAGGTCGGGCCGCACGCCGAAGCGCTGCTGGGCCCCGCCCCGGGCCACGCGGAAGCCGGTGATGACCTCGTCGAAGATCAACAGGGCGCCCACCCGGTCGCACTCGGCCCGCAGGCCCTCGAGGAAGCCGGGAGCCGGGGGCACCAAGCCCATGTTGGCGGCCACCGGCTCGACGATGACGGCGGCGAAGGTCTCGTCGAGGGTGGGCACCACGTTGTAGGGGGCCACGACGGTGTCGGCCACCGCCGAGTCGGTGACCCCTGCCGAGGCGGGCAGCCCCAGCGAGGCCATGGCCGTGCCGCCCGAGACGAGCAGGCCGTCGCTGTGGCCGTGGTAGTTGCCGGCGAACTTGCACAGCTTGGGCCGGCCGGTGGCGCCCCGGGCCACCCGGATGGCGCTCATGGTGGCCTCGGTGCCGCTGTTCACCATGCGCACCCGTTCGCACGAGGGGACCCGCTCGGCGATGGCCTCGGCCAGCAGCACCTCGCCCGGCGTGGGCGCCCCGAACGACGTGCCCTCCGCGGCGGCGGTCCGCAGAGCCTCGACGACGGCGGGGTGGGCGTGGCCGGCGATGACGGCCCCGTAGCTCTGGACCAGGTCGACGTAGGTGCGCCCCTCGACGTCGGTGACCTGGGCCCCCTCGCCCCGGGCCACGAAGTACGGCGTGCCGCCGACGCTGCCGAAGGCCCGCACCGGCGAGTTGACCCCGCCGGGGATGACCCGCTGCGCTCGTTCGAACAGCTCGGCGTTGGTGGTCCCGGTGGCGATGGGGTCGCCCATCAGCTCTCCTTCAGTGCGATGGCGGTGTCGTGGGCGGCGTAGGTGAGGATCATGTCGGCCCCGGCGCGCTTGATGGCGGTGAGGTGCTCGAGCATCACGGCGGGCCCGTCGAGCCAGCCCCGCTCGGCGGCGGCGTGGACCATGGCGTACTCGCCCGACACGTGGTAGCCGGCGAGGGGCACGTCGACCTCGGCCCGGGCCCGGGCGAGGACGTCGAGGTAGGCGAGGGCGGGCTTCACCATGACCATGTCGGCGCCCTCGGCGAGGTCGAGGCGGATCTCCTCGAGCGACTCGCGCACGTTGCGGGGGTCCTGCTGGTAGCCCTTGCGGTCGCCGCCGTCGGCGATGGACACGTCGACCGCGTCGCGGAACGGCCCGTAGAGGGCCGAGGCGTACTTGGCCGCGTAGGCGAGGACGCTGGTCTGGTCGAAGCCCTCTTCGTCGAGGGCGTCGCGGATTGCGAACACCTGGCCGTCCATCATCCCGGACGGGGCGACGACGTCGGCCCCGGCCTCGGCCTGGGCGACCGCTGCCCGCTCGTAGAGCTCGAGGGTGGCGTCGTTGTCGACCGCGCCGTCGGCGTCGAGCACGCCGCAGTGGCCGTGGTCGGTGTACTCGTCGACGCAGAGGTCGGCCATGAGCACGATGTCGTCGCCGACATCGGCCCGCAGGTCGCGCAGCGCCACCTGCACGATGCCGTCGGGATCCCATGCGCCGGACCCCTCGGCGTCCTTGGCGGCGGGCACGCCGAAGAGGACAACCGCGGGCACGCCGAGGTCGACGAGCGCGGCCACCTCCTCGCGCAGCGAGGTGCGGGTGTGCTGGACCACGCCCGGCAGCGACGCGATCGGCACCGGCTCGTCGATGCCCTCACGGACGAACAGCGGGGCGATGAGGTCGTCGACCGACACGTGGGTCTCGGCCACCAGCCGGCGCAGCGCAGGAGTGCGGCGCAGCCGCCGCAGGCGTCGTTGGGGGAAGCTCACCGGGCCAGCCTAGGCACGGCCCGAACGGCGCCCACCGGGGCGGTTCGCGCGACGCGAGCCCTCGGACCCCGAGTGGTCGTGGGGGTGGCGAGCGGCCTCGACGTGGGTCACCAGGGCGTCGACGAGGCCGTCGATGGTGTGCACGTCGGCGATCACGTCGATGCGCAGCCCGTGGCGCCGGGCGGTGTCGGCGGTGATCGGGCCGATGCAGGCCACGAGCGGGGGCACGGCCTCGGGGCCGTAGGCCGCCAGGAAGCGGTCGACGGTCGAGGACGAGGTGAACGTGACGGCATCGGCTCGGGCCACCGCCTCGCGCTGGTCGGGGCTCACCGCGGCGGGGACGGTGCGGTACGCCTCCACCACGTCGACGTCCCAGCCGAGCGACGCCAGGCCGTCGGGCAGGACGTCGCGAGCCACGGCCGCCCGGGCCAGCAGCACCCTGCCCCCGCCCGACGGGGGCAGGGGGAAGGCCTCGAGCAGCGACTCGGCGACGAAGCGTTCGGGGACGAGGTCGGCGACGAGGTTGCGGGCGGCCAGGGCGTCGGCCGTACCGGGTCCGATGGCCGCCAGCTTCACACCGGCCAGGTCGCGGCCGTCGCGCAGCACGTCGCAGAAGCGGGCCGCCCCGTTGGGCGAGGTGAGCACCACCCACTCGTACTCGTGCACCCGGCCGGCGGCGTCGCGGAGGGCGGCGCCCTCGTCGGACGGATCGACGATCTCGATGGTGGGCACCTCGAGGGCGTCGGCGCCGAGGTGGCGCAGGCGCCGGGCGAGCGACGAGGCCTGGTGGCGGGGGCGGGTGACGAGGACGGTGGTCCCGAAGAGCGGGCGGGACTCGAACCAGTCGAGGTCCTCGGCCGCGACGGCGCCCACGACGATGGTGCTGGGGGCCGCCAGCTCGTGGTCGCCGAGCGTGGCGAGGGTGGCGCGCACCGAGCGCTGCTCGGGACGGGTGCCCCACCGCACGGCGGCGGCCGGCGTGGTGGGGGCCAGGCCCCCGGCCAGGAGGCGTTCGACGATCTTGGGCCACCGCCCCACGCCCATGAGGATGACGATGGTGCCGCCCACCCGGGCGATGGCCTCCCAGTCGAGCTCGCCGCCCTTGTCGGGGTCCTCGTGGCCGGTGACCACGGTGAACGAGGTCGACGAGTGCCGCAGGGTGACGGGGATCCCGGCGTAGGCGGGCACCGCGATGGCCGAGGTGATGCCGGGGACGACCTCGTAGTCGACGCCCGCGGCGCGCAGCGCCGCCGCTTCCTCGCCGCCCCGGGCGAAGACGAAGGGGTCGCCCCCCTTGAGCCGCACGACGGTCTGCCCGGCGCGTCCCCGCTCGACGAGCAGGGCGTCGATCTCGGACTGGGACATGACGGCCGACCCGGCGGACTTGGCCACGCTGATGCGCTCGGCCTCGGGCGGGGCCAGGTCGAGCAGGGCCGACACCGAGAGGCGGTCGTAGACGACGACGTCGGCGAGAGCGAGCACCTCGGCGCCGCGCACGGTGAGCAAGCCAGGGTCGCCGGGGCCGGCCCCGACCAGGTAGACGGTCACGGCCCGGAGACTATTGGCTCGGCTCTGAGGCCCCGTCGGCGGCGAGGGCCCTCCCAGGACCACGGGCCCACGAAACGGTGTCGCCCTCGCCGCTCCGGCGGCCCCTGGTGCGACGTCCGTCACGGGGCATCGAGAAATCGAGTCCGTTCGGAACTAATTAGCGCTAAATTGAGTTGACTCTCTCGTACCCCCTCATCTGGGCCATCGGGCCCATGTCCCCCGGAGGCGTCATGGAGACGTTGACCATCGTCGTGGAACGTGCCGAGTGGATGGACGACGCCGCGTGCAAGGGACGCACCACCCTGTTCTTCGGTCTGGCCGGCGAGCGCCCCGAACGTCGAGTCAAGCGTGAAGCTGCCGCCCGCAAGATGTGCAACGGCTGCCCCGTGCTGATGCCGTGCCGGGAGATGGCCCGCCTCAACCGGGAGAACGGGTTCTGGGGCGGTGAGACCGAAGAGGAGCGGGCCGCCGCCGGCTACGCCCCCCGCTCGATCAGCCGCCGCGCCGTCCAGGAAGCCGCCCGCGCCAGCTGACCCGGAAGGTCCCCTAGCGCCGGCGGATCTCCTCGTAGGCGCCCAGGGCCCGCTCGCGGCTCTCCCCCAGGTCGACGATCGGGGCCGGATAGGTGTCGTCGAGCACGACGCCCGCCTCCGCCAGCTCGAGGGGCCCGGCCTCCCAGGGGGCGTGGATGGCCTCGCCGCTCAGCTGGGCGAGCTCCGGCAGCCACCGGCGCAGGTAGGCGCCGTCGGGGTCGAACTTGCGGCTCTGGAGCACCGGGTTGAACACCCGGTGGAAGGGCGAGGCATCGGGGCCCGTGCCGGCCACCCACTGCCAGTTGCCGACGTTCTGGGCCACGTCGCCGTCCATGAGGTGGTGGCGGAACCACCGCTCCCCGATGCGCCAGTCGACCAGCAGGTTCTTGGTGAGGAACGAGCCGACCACCAGACGGACCCGGTTGTGCACCCACCCGGTGGCGACGAGCTGGCGCATGCCGGCGTCGACGAGGGGGATGCCCGTGCGGCCCCGGCGCCAGGCGTCGACGCCCTCGGGATCGTCGCGCCACGGCAGGGCCGCGAACTGCGCCTTCAGCGGCTCGGTGACCATGTCGGGCCGGCGCCAGAGCGTGTGGGCGTACCAGTCGCGCCACGCCACCTGGCGCACGAACGCCTTGCGGCCGTCGGTGGCGTCACCCACGATCTCGACCAGTCGTCGGGGCGACAGCGTGCCGAAGCGCAGGTCGGCCGAGAGCTGCGAGCTGCCGACCTCGCCCGGGCGGTCCCTCGTCTCGCGGTAGTCGTCGACCCGCTCGAGGAACCACGCCAGCCGGGCCGCCGCTCCCCGCTCGCCGGGTTCGGCGGCGGCCTCCTCCTCCCCGCCCACGAGCGGGTAGTCCGCGCTCGGTGCCGGGAGGCCGTCCGCGGGTCGATCCAGCACCTCGGCGTCGCCCGGCTCCGGCCACGGGTCGAGCGCTGTGGCCGACCACGTCCGGTGGAACGGGGTGAACACCTGCGAGACGTCACCGGCGTTGGTGAGCACCGCACCGGGCGGGTGCACGAGCGTGCCCCATGACCAGTGGACGTCGACCTCGATCTCGGCCAGGGCCCGGTCCGCGACCTCGTCGCGCGCCGTGGCGTAGGGGGTCACGTCCGCGTTGGCGTACACCGCGACGGCGCCGAGCTCGGCGACTTCGGCGGGCACCACCTCGGCCGCGGCCCCGTGCACCACCCGCAGCGAGCCGCCGGCGTCGCGCAGGGTGTGGTCGAGGGCGCCGAGATCGTGGAGGAAGCGGTCTCGGCGGTGGGCGCCGGCGGCGTCGAGCAGCACCGGGTCGAGCACGTAGAGGGCCAGCACCGAGTCGTGGGCGGCCGTGGCCGCCGCCCACGCCGGGTTGTCCTCCAGGCGCAGGTCGCGCCGGAACCACACCACCGCCAGGTCATCGGCCATGGCGGCGATCGTAGGGACGCCCCGCCGCGCCAGCCGGGTCGGGGATCACGTCGCCGCGTCGCCCTCCTCGGAGAGGCGACGCCGCGCCCTCACGACGGTGACCGCCACGAGGACGACCATCGCCCCCACACCACCCCAGAGGAGCACGTCGCCCGGTCGGCCACCGCCCACCGGCGACGAGCCCTCCAACGGTTCGGTCGGCGGGCCGAGCGCAGCGGGAACGGGCCCGACGGCGAGCCGTCTCGTGCCGGAGCACGAATCGGCCACGACCTCCCCCTCCTCGGCGGCGGGATCGTGAGGCCCGGCCCCACGGCGAGCGAAGACGAGGAACGGGCCCGGTCCATCGGGGTCGAGCCCGCAGGTGGCCGACTCGCGCTCGGTGACGACGCTCTGGCGCTCGTGGGCCTCCCCCGCATAGACGGCGTCGACCTCGAAGATGAGGCGGACACCTTCGTCGGAGTCACCGAACGGGTACGGCAGCCCGGTCTCGGTGGCGACCCAGTTCCCGGTGAACACCACATCGGCACGCTCCAAGGCGTCCTCGTCGGTGAGCGGCACGCAGCTGCACGCCATCGCCGGGGTCGCCGACGCGACCACGAGCCCCGACGCCACGACCGGTAGGAGCAACGCCAGGACCACGGGACGCAGCCGGCGCCGCGACGGGTGGGCGGGAGCCGTCATGTGGAGTTCGACGTCACCGAGGCCCGCCCGGTTCCCCATCGTGTCCCCGTGGCCCCCACCGGTCGTCGGCCCCTACCCCAGCGGGCGCCCGAAGGGAAGGTCCGCCGCCCACGTCGTGAGGAAGGCCTCGGCCCGTTCGCAGGCGCCGAGGAGCGGACCGGACGGGTGATCGGCCACCTCGGCGAGCACCTCGACGATGGCGGTGGTGGCGGCGGCGCGGGCCTCGTCGACGGTGATCTCGCCACCGTCGACGGGCCAGGCGAACAGGGCGCCCGCGGTGGTGACGAAGTCGGGGAGCACGACCACGCCGGCTCGCCGCAAGACGGCCAGGGCCTTGGCGGTGACCGGCAGCGCCCCACCCGGCACGATGGCCCGGGCCCGAACCGATGCCGCCACCTCGTGGTCGATCACGCCCACCTTGGAGCCGGCCACCACGACGTCGGCGTCGGCGGCGAACACGCTGCCGGGCGGGGAGGCGTCACCCCCGAGCTCGGTGACGAGGCCGGGCCCGTGGGCGGCCCACGCCTCGGCGGCCGCCTCCGCGGAGATGCCTTCGGGGACCTCCTTGGTGCCCGAGGGAGTGGCCACCGCCACGACGACGGCTCCTCTGGCGGTCAGGGCCCGGACCAGGGCCGGCCCGGCGGCGTCGAACCCCTCGATGGCCACGCGGCAGCCCTCGGCCGGCACCGCCGTGCCCACCGCGGCCGCCACGCCATCGGCCCGCAGCTCGTCGCGCTGGTCCCACCACGACGCCGGACGGGGATCGTGCGCCCGCAGGGCGGCCGCGTGCTCGGCGCTCAGGCCCTTGGCCGGCTCGAGGAGCAGCGTGCCTGCGTCGAGGTCGGGGGCCAGCTCGTCGATGAAGGCCGCCACGGCGTCGTCGCGCAGGTCGGGGGCGGCGTTGACCGCGGCCGAGGCACCCCGGAGGCGGCGACCGAACGAGGCGAACTGGTAGGTCTGCGCCCGGGCCAGCCAACTGGCTCCGTCGACCAGCACCTTGGGGGCGCTGCGCACGATGCCCACGGCGGGCACGTCGTCGTCGAGGTCGAGGACCACGAAGGCGTCGGTGGTGGAGAGCTTGCGGGTCGTCACGCTCTGGAGTGAAGCACACCGACGGGGGAACGCCGCGATGGAGGTCCGAGCCGCGGGTCCCGAGTCCGGGGCACGGCGGGCGCGTGACCCTCGTCACGAAAGGCCTCGTGCATTCGAAGACGCGGTGCGCGTGGGGTCACAATGGCGGACATGGAGAACACCATCGACGTGCTGATCGAGATCCCCCGCGGTAGTCGCAACAAGTACGAGGTCGATCACCACACCGGTCGAATCCGCCTCGATCGCCGTCTGTTCGCCGCCACCGCCTACCCCACCGAGTACGGCTTCATCCCCGAGACCCTCTCCGAGGACGGCGACCCCCTCGACGTGCTCGTCCTCACCGAGGACCCGACCTTCCCCGGCTGCTACATCCTCTGCAAGCCGGTGGGGATGATGTGGATGGAGGACGAAGCCGGACCCGACGCCAAGATCATCTGCGTCGAGCCCAACGAACCCCGGTGGAAGGACATCGACGACATCGGTGACCTGCCCGCCGAGATCCTCTCGGAGATCAAGCACTTCTTCGACATCTACAAGATGCTCGAGCCCGAGAAGTTCTCGGTCACCGGCACCTGGGAGAACAAGGCCGCCGCCTGGACCGAGATCGAGGCCTCGCGCAAGCGCTACGCCGACCACGGGACCGGGGCCTGAGCGGCCACGACACCCACGTCGGTGCCGTCGTCGTCGGCGCCGGCATCGTCGGCCTGGCCACCGCCCGCGCCCTGCAACGAGCCCGGCCCGGGTGGCCGGTCGTGGTGCTCGAGCGCGAGGCGCGTGTGGCGGCCCACCAGTCGGGCCACAACTCAGGAGTGCTGCACTCGCCGGTGACCTACCGCCCCGGGTCGCACAAGGCCCGGTTGTGCGCGCAGGGCCAAGCCGCTCTCGTCGACTGGTGCGCGGAGCACGGGGTCGCCCTCGAGCGCTGTGGCGAGGTGGTGGTGGCCACCGAACCCGACGAGGTGCCGCGCCTGGCCGCCCTGGCCGAACGGGCCCGGGCCAACGGCCTCGTCGTGCACGAGCTGGGCCCGGCGGGGCTCGCCGACCTCGAGCCCCACGCACGGGGCCTGGCCGCGCTGCACGTGCCCGCCACCGGGGTGGTCGACTTCCCGGGCGTGTGCGAGGGGCTGCGGCGCGAGATCGAGGACCACGGCGGCGAGGTCCGCCTGGGCGTGGGGGTGCAGGACCTGGTCGACACCCGTCTCGGCGTCGCCGTGGACACCGACCAGGGGCGCTGGTGGGCCGAGCGCGTCGTCACCTGTGCCGGAGCGTGGTCCGACGTCGTGGCCCGCCGTTCGGGCCTGGTCCCGCCCGTGCGCATCCTGCCCTTCCGGGGGGAGTACCTGGAGCTGCGCCCCGAGGCCGCCCACCTCGTGAACCACCTCGTCTACCCGGTGCCCGACCCCCGCTTCCCGTTCCTCGGCGTGCACTTCACCCGGGGCATCGACGGCACGGTGCACGCCGGGCCCAACGCGGTGCCGGCGCTGGGCCGCGACGCCTACGGGTGGGGCACGGTGCGGGCCGGCGACACCGCCCGCTTCGCCGCCCGACGCTCGACGTGGCGCCTCGCCCGCCGGTACTGGCGAACGGGGGCGGGTGAGATCGTGCGCTCCCTCGACCGACGACGCTTCGTGGCCGCCCTGCAGCGGCTGGTCCCGGAAGTGCGCCCCGACGACCTGGTGCCGGCCGGCGCCGGCGTGCGGGCCCAGGCCGTGGCGGCCGACGGAACCCTCGTCGACGACTTCGCCTTCGCCCGCTCGGGGCCGGTCCTGCACGTGGTGAACGCGCCCTCACCGGCGGCCACGGCATCGCTGGCCATCGGGGCGGCCATCGCCGGGTGGCTGCTCGACGACCGTCCGGCGGACACAATTCCGACCTGTTAGGTCGCCTTTCGGTCCGACGCATCCGTAGAGTGAGGCGACCCACCGCCACGAGACCTCGGAGACGACGGACATGGCCATTCGCCTCGGCGACACCGCCCCCAACTTCACGGCTGACACCACCCAGGGATCCATCACCTTCCACGATTGGAAGGGCGACAGCTGGGCCGTGCTGTTCTCCCACCCGAAGGACTTCACCCCGGTCTGCACCACCGAGCTGGGCACGGTGGCCAAGCTCAAGCCAGAGTTCGACAAGCGCCAGGTGAAGGTCATCGGCCTGTCGGTCGACCCCCTCGACTCCCACGAGAAGTGGGAGGGCGACATCGCCGAGACCCAGGGTCAGGCGGTGAACTTCCCGATGATCGCCGACGCCCACCGCAAGGTCTCGGACCTCTACGACATGATCCACCCCAATGCCAACGACACCCTCACGGTGCGCTCGGTGTTCGTCATCGACCCGGCGCACAAGGTCCGCCTCATCCTCACCTATCCGGCCAGCACCGGGCGCAACTTCGACGAGCTGCTCCGCGTCATCGACTCGCTGCAGCTGACCGACGGCTACAAGGTGGCCACGCCCGCCAACTGGACCGACGGTGACGACGTGATCGTGGCCCCGGCGCTCTCCGACGAGGAAGCAGGCGAGCGCTTCCCGAAGGGGTTCACCACGCTCAAGCCCTACCTGCGCATCACGCCCCAGCCCAACAAGTGACACCCGCCGGCCCGTGCGGCCGGCACCACCTCCACCTCGTCACGGGGGCGACCCGCCGGTCGTCCCCGTGGCGCGCCCGGAGCGACTCGACCCCGACGATTCTCGATCCCCTCCGGCGCCGTTTCCCCCTTAGGCTCTCGATCGTGACCGTCACCGACACCTCCGCCCCCCCGCCTCCCGCGCCGAACCCGTCGGCGGCCGCCCGCACCGTGCACGCCTCCAAGATCTACGGATCCGGCGAGACCGAGGTGCGGGCCCTCGACGACATCACCGTCGACTTCGAGCGAGGCCGCTTCACCGCCATCATGGGCCCTTCTGGTTCGGGCAAGTCCACGCTGATGCACTGCATCGCCGGCCTCGACACCCTCACCGACGGCCAGGTGTTCATCGGTGACGTGGACCTGAGCCGACTCAACGAGAAGCAGCTCACGACGCTTCGTCGCGACACCATCGGGTTCGTGTTCCAGGCGTTCAACCTCGTGCCCACCCTCACCGCAGCCGAGAACATCACCCTCCCGATGGACCTGGCCGGCCGCAAGGTCGACCGCCCCTGGTACGACACGGTCATCAAGGCCGTCGACCTCGGCGACCGTCTCGGTCACCGGCCGAGCGAGCTCTCCGGCGGCCAGCAGCAGCGCGTCGCCGTCGCCCGGGCTCTCGCCAGCCAGCCCAAGATCATCTTCGCCGACGAACCGACCGGCAACCTCGACTCCAAGAGCGGCAGCGAGATCCTGCACTTCATGCGCGCCGCGGTCGACGACTTCGGCCAGTCCATCGTGATGGTCACCCACGACCCGGTCGCCGCCGCCTACGCCGATCGCGTGGTCTTCCTCGCCGACGGCAAGGTCGTCGGCGACCTCACCGACCCCACCGCGGACGACGTCCTCGAGCGGATGCGCACCCTCGGAGAAGATCTCTCCCCCGACGCCTGATGCTCCGGCTGACCCTGCGGGGTCTACGAGCCCACAAGGTCCGCCTGGTCGCCACCGCCGTCTCCGTGCTGCTGGGCGTGGCCTTCATGAGCGGCACCCAGGTGCTCACCGGCAGCGTCAGCGCCAGCTTCGACAAGGTCTTCGCCGACGTCTACGCCCGCATCGACACCGTGGTGCGCTCGACCACCGAGATCGACACGCCGTTCGGCGCCGAACGGGCCAAGATCGACGAGTCGCTGCTGCCCGCCGTCCAGGCGGTCGAGGGGGTCGAGGCGGCCGAGGGCCAGGTCATCGGCCAGATCAGGGTGCTCGACCGCACCGGGGAGCCGTTGGTGTCGGCCAACGGACCCCCCAACTTCGCCCTCAACTGGCTGACGTCACCCGCGCTCAACGGGTGGACGGTCGAGGGTGCTCCCCCACAGGGCCCCGACCAGGTGGTGCTCGACGCCAAGACGGCAGCCGACGGCGACTTCGCCGTCGGCGACCGGGTCGACGTCTCGCTCCAGCAGGGCATCCGGTCGTTCGAGGTCGTGGGCGTCGCCCGCTTCGGGGAGGTCGACACCTGGGGCGGCGTGCAGGCCGCCCTCTTCGACACCGCCACCGTCCAGGACATCGTGCAGGAGCCCGGGCAGTTCGACTGGATCTCGGTGGCCGGAGCCGACGGCGTGGGCCAACAGGAGCTCACCGACCGGGTGGCGGCCGTGCTGCCCCCGGAGACGCAGGCCATCACCGGCGAGGAGTTCACCGAGGAGAGCCAGAGCGCCTTCCAGCAGCTGATCTCGATCTTCAACACCTTCTTGTTGACCTTCGCCCTGATCGCCCTGTTCGTCGGCTCGTTCATCATCTACAACACCTTCTCGATCATCGTGGCCCAGCGCACCCGGGAGCTGGCCCTGGTGCGCGCCATCGGGGCCAGCCGCGGCCAGGTCCTGCGATCCGTGCTCCTCGAGGCCCTCGTGGTCGGGTTCGGCGCCTCGGCCGTCGGCGTGGGCCTGGGCATCCTGCTCGCCATCGGCCTCAACGAGCTGCTGCGCTCCATCGGCTTCGCCGGCCCGGAGACGCCGATCATCGTGCCCGCCACGGCCGTGGTGTCGTCGTTGCTGGTCGGCACGGGCATCACCTTGGTCTCGGCCATCTTCCCCGCCCGCAAGGCGGCCACGGTCCCCCCGGTGGCCGCCATGCGCGACGTGGCGGTCGACACCAGCTCCGCCTCCCGCATCCGCCTGCTGGCCGGCCTGGCCGTGGTCGTGCTCGGCAGTGCGCTGCTCTACGCCGGGCTCACCGCCGGGCTCGACGACGACCTCCAGGTCCTCGGAGCCGGAGCCGCGGCCGTGTTCGTGGGCTTCGCCGTGCTCGGTCCGGTCACCGCGCCCCCTCTCTCACGGTTCATCGGGTGGCCCCTCCCCCGGCTGCGGGGGGTCACCGGGCGGCTCGCCCGCGAGAACGCCGTGCGCAGCCCCCGGCGCACCGCCAGCACCGCGTCGGCGCTGATGATCGGCGTCGGCCTCGTCGTGTTCATCGCCGTGATCGCCGACTCGCTCAAGGCCTCCACCACCGACGCCATCGACGCCTCGGTCCGGGGCCAGTACGTGGTCACCACCGAGGGGTTCGGGCCCACCGCCCTGCCCGTGTCGGTCGCCGACGACCTACGGGCCCTGCCCGAGGTGGAGGTGGCCGCCGGGTTCCGGGCCGGGTTCGGCACGATCGACGGCGACGCCCAGGTCGTGCTGGCCGTCGATCCGGCCGACCTGGTGCAGGTCATCGACTTCACCGACGTCGAAGGCCGCCTGGTGGACCTCGAGGGCAACGGCGTGGCCATCAGCGCCGGCCAGGCCGACGAACGAGGCCTCACCGTGGGTTCCACCCTGCCGGCCTCGTTCCTGCTGGGAGGCGAGACCACCCTCGAGGTGCAGGCCGTCTACGAGACCCGCTTCGACCTTCAGGGCGCCGGCTGGCTGATCACCCAGGACCTCTACGAGTCGCTTTTCCCGCCCCAGCAACAGACCGACCAGGCCGTGTACGTGGCCCTCGAGGACCCGAGCTCCGAGGGCATCGCCGCGGCCCGTCCCGACCTCGAGGCGGTCGTCGACCCCGTCACCGGGGCCGAGGTGCAGGACCTCACGGAGTTCAAGCAGACCCAGACCGACCAGGCCGACCAGTTCCTCTTGATCGTGTACGTGCTCTTGGCGCTGGCCCTCATCATCGCGGTGGTCGGGGTGGTCAACACGCTGCTGTTGTCGGTGTACGAGCGCACCCGCGAGCTGGGCCTGCTGCGAGCCGTCGGCATGAGCCGCCGCCAGGTGCGCGCCAGCGTCCGCTGGGAGTCGGTGATCATCAGCCTCATCGGCACGTTCACCGGCCTCGGCATCGGGCTCGTCTTCGGCTGGGCCCTGGTGCGGGCCCTCGCCGACGACGGCATCACCGTCTTCACCATCCCCGTCGGCCAACTGGCGATCATGGTCGCCATCGCGGCTTTGGCCGGGGTGGGCGCCGCGCTCTACCCCGCGTCCCGGGCGGCCCGCCTCGACGTGCTCACCGCCATCGCCACGGAGTGACCCGACCGCACCACACGCCCCCCCATCCCGCCAGGAGCGACCCATGGCCCTCGACCCCTCCGCCTTCCCCGCCGAGGTCACCGCGTTCCTCACCGAACGCCACCTCGCCACCCTCACCACCATCCGCCCCGACGGCACC
This sequence comes from Rhabdothermincola salaria, assembly GCF_021246445.1. Lineage (NCBI taxonomy): Bacteria > Bacillati > Actinomycetota > Acidimicrobiia > Acidimicrobiales > Iamiaceae > Rhabdothermincola > Rhabdothermincola salaria. The sequence goes on along the minus strand of NZ_JAJQXW010000002.1, from coordinate 848,024 downwards.
CCTCATGTGGTGGCCGTGGGCTTCACCTGGGACCCCGACGCGTCCCTGGTGCGAGTGATCACCTGGGCCGACAGCCACAAGGCCCGCAACGTCGTCCGCCAGGGGTCGGTGGCCGCAGCCGTGTGCCAGGTGGACGGCGGGCGCTGGCTCACGATCGAAGGCATCGCCACGGTCACCGCCGACCCCGACGCGGTGGCCGAGGGCGTACGCCGCTACACCGAGCGCTACCGCCCGCCCAAGCAGCGCGACGACCGGGTGGTGATCGAGATCGCCGTCACCCGGGCGATGGGTCGGGCTTGACGTCGCCCTCGTCGGCGGGCGACACGCCCACGGCGTCGGACTCGACCCGCAGGCTGTGGGGCAACGTCTCGGGCCGCAGGATCAGCCGGGGTCCCCGGTCCCACGTGAGGTAGTTCCAGAACCAGCTCACGAGCACGGACAACCGGTTGCGCATGCCCAACAGGTAGACGAGGTGCAGACCGAGCCAGGCCGACCAGGCGATCCCACCGTCGAGGACCGGACGGCATGCACGGGAGATGGGGCCTCGCCCGGGGCGGCGAGGTCTACGAGTGGTCGGATCGGGTAGCGCGCGCGTCAACGACACGCCGTCGCCCACCCCGGACCATGAGGGGCTGACGGCCACATCCCCATCGACGACCCAGGAGATCTTCCTCGTGAACCCACGCGCTCTCTTCTCGGCACTCCCCGCCACCGCCCTCAGCATGGCCCTGGTGGCGGCGGCACCTTCCGCGGCCGCCGCCCAGTCGGCGGAACCCGCCGTGCAGGAATCCACCGGTGCACCGACCGCCACGCTGGCCGGCATCTCCGACCGGCCGCTGCTCTCGCTCGGCGACACCGGCCAGTCCGTGGCCGCCTGGCAACGCCAGATGAACATCCTCACCGGCGCCGACCTCGACGTCGACGGGGTCTACGACACCACCACCGAGCAGGCGACATCCAACTTCCAGGCCTTCTTCGGGCTGCGCGCCGACGGAATCGTGGGCGAGAACACGCGCACGTTGATGCGCTACCTGCTCGCCATCACTCGCGACTACACCGCCCTGGTGGCCTACGAGGGCTACGAGGTGAACGGCTACCAGAGCGAGGGCGGCTTCTGCTTCGAGGTGCTCGCCGGCGACGACTGGAACGTCGAGTGCGGCCCCCTGCCGCCCTACGAGGTGAGCGCCCAGACGGTCCAGGTCGGTGAACGCCTGGTGCTCCTCGGCAGCGCCCAGCCGACCATCGGCCAGGTCGCCCTCGACACCGGGGAGCCCGAGGCCGAGCCCCTTCCCGCCGACATGGTGGCCGACGTGCGCGGCACCGATCGGATCGTCTGGGTCAGCGCCCTGCCCCCGGACAGCGTCGACGTGGTGCGAGCCTACGACGGCGACGGCGTCGAGGTGCGGGCGATCGTCATCGACGACGAGCGCTCCATCCAGATTCTCGAGCGAGGCGACCGCGGTCCCGCCGTGGCCCAGTGGCAGAACGACCTGAACCGGCTCCTCGGCGTGGGTCTGGCCGTCGACGGCATCTTCGGACAGAACACCGTCCAGGTCACCACGGCCTTCCAGGCGTTCTTCGGGCTCACCGCCGACGGCATCGTGGGCCCCGAGACCCGCACGCTGGTCGAGTACCTGCTCGCCATCAGCGGCCGCTGACGCACGGCCAGCCGGCCGAACGGCCCGGAGCTCGGGCCGACCAGACCCTCACGTTCGTCCTCCTCGTCGAGCCGGCGGGGAGGACGACGCGCGCCCGGACCGGACCATCGGTGGCCACCAGCACCGGCCGTTCGACCGGGCGGAGGGACGGTGATGGTCGTCACATCCGGGCGCTCGCGGTCACGTTCGGGGTCCGGCCGTCGTCGATCCGTCGACGGAGCGACACCTCAGCGACCAGGAGGACGCCATGGCGGCGCCGACCCACCACCACCCACCGGACACCGACCGAGCCCGACACGACACCCCCGACGATGACGGCGCCGGGCGGCCCGGGCCTCGCGACCGCGACGCGATCGTGGTGGGCGCCGGCTTGGCCGGTCTCGCCGCCGCGGCCACGATCGCCCGCGCCGGTCGATCGGTCACCGTGCTCGGTGGGCTGACGCCCGGCGGGCGGGCCCGCACGGATCATCACGGCGGCTTCGCCCTCAACCGGGGGCCACACGCCCTCTACCGACGGGCACCCGGGACCGAGGTCCTGGCCCGCCTCGGCATCGAACCAGACGGTGCCGGCCCACCTGGCGGCGGTGCGCTGCTCTGGGGCGACCCCCGCACACCCGACGTGCTGGTCGGGCTCCGGGCCCGCCAGCTGGCGGCCCCGGGCGGGGTGGGCCCCCGCGGGCTGGCCGCCCTGGTCCGCCTGGTGCGCGCCGCGACCCGCACCGACCCCGCAGCCGTCGCCCACCTGAGCATCGACGAGTGGCTCGAGGCCACCGTCGCGGCGCGGTGGCGGGACCTGGCCCGCACCGTCGTGCGCATCACCACCTACGTGGCGGACACCGACCGGGCGTCGGCCGACGTCGCGGTCGGACAGCTGCGCGCCGCCCGCCACGGGGTCGACTACCTGCACGGCGGCTGGGGCCAGCTCGTCGACGCCCTCCGGGAGGCTCTCGCCGCCGCAGCCGGCGACGTCACCTGGACCGACGAACGGGCCCGGCAGGTGGCCCGCCACGACGGCCGGACCGTGGTGGAGACCCCTGCGGGGACGTGGACCGGCGACGCCGTGGTGGTCGCCGCCGGGGGTCCCGAGACCTGCGCCCGCCTACTCGGCACCACTGCCACGGCCGCCTGGCCCGGGTTGGGCCACCCCGTTCGGGTGTCCTGCCTGGACATGGGCCTTCGTCGCCCACCCCCACGACCGGTCCTCGTCGGTGTCGACCGCCCCCTCTACCTCATCGCCCACGCTCCCGCCGCCCGGCTGGCCCCTCCCGGCCAGGCGTTGGTCCACGCCTTGGTGAACCACCGCACCGGGGAGGAACCGGACCGCCGCCACACCCGGGCGACGCTCGAGGCGCTGGCCCGCCGGGCCGGCATCACGGACGACCTCGTCGCCGTCGACCGCTACCTTCATCGCATGACGGTGGTCGGGGCGCTGCCCACGCCCGACAGCGGCGGCCTGGCGGGCCGCCCGACGATCCACGCCCCCGGCCGGTCCGGCGTGTGGGTCGCCGGCGACTGGGTGGGGGAGGTGGGCTTCCTGGCCGACGCCTCCCTGGCCAGCGGCGAAGCAGCCGGGCGCGCCGCGGTCGCCCACCTGGACGCCCGCGCGGACCACCGCTCGTGACGAGCGACCGCGGCGCCACGCCAGCCGCAGTCGACACCCGCGCCATGGGGTTCGACGCCGAACGCCTCCGCCTCGTGGGCGTCGCCTACCGCATCCTCGGTTCGCGCGCCGAGGCCGAGGACGCGGTGCAGGACGCCTGGTTGCGCTACCAGCGCGTCGAGGAGGAACCTCGCAACCTGGCGGCGTGGCTCACCACGGTGACCAGCCGACTGGCCCTCGACCGGTTGCGGCTCGCCGTGCGTCGGCGCGAGACCTACGTGGGTCCCTGGCTGCCCGAACCCGTCCGCACCGACCTCGGGGAGCCCACCGCCGACCCCGGCGGTGCGCCGGGGATGGATCCCGCCGTCGCCGTCGACCGGGCGGCCACGCTGACCCTCGGCGTGCTCGTGGTACTCGACACCCTGAGCCCCGAGGACCGGGTGGTGTTCCTGATGGCGGACGTCTTCGGCGTGCCGTACGCAGAGATCGCCTCCACCGTCGGTCGTTCGCCGGAGGCGTGCCGGAAAGCCGCCAGCCGCGCCCGTCGGCGGGTGCGGTCCGCGGCGCCGGCACCCGGCCGCACCTCGGTGGGCTGGGACCTCGCCGCCCGGTTGGCGGCGGCCGTCGCCGCCGGCGACGTCGACGCCACGATGGCCCTGCTCGCCCCTGACGCCGAGCTCGTCACCGACGGCGGCCCCTCCCGCCATGCCGCCCGCCGTCCGGTCCGGGGAGCCCCGAGGGTGACGCGCTTCTTGATCAACGTCACATCGCGCCTGGACGCGAGCGACATCGAGCTCGTCGAGGTCAACGGTTCGCTCGCGGTCGTGGCCCGCACCGCGGCGGAGCCGATCGCCGTGCTCACCGCCGACCCGGACGACACCGGACGGGTTCGGGCCATCCGGCTGGTGCTCGCTCCCGAGAAGCTGACCGGGCTCGATCGGGCGGTGGTGCCCTCATGAGACTGCGACGGAGCTCGGCGTGCCACCGCCGGATCGGACAGGGGTCAGGAAGGTGGGCGCGGCGCCGACAGCCCGGCAGCAGGAGGGGGTTGGCAGGTGGGGCACCAGTAGGTGCTGCGGGCCTGGGGCCCGGTGCGGGCCATGCGCACGGGGGTGGCGCAGCGCCGGCAGGGCTCGCCCTTGCGGCCGTACACGGCGAGGGTGCCGGGCGGGCCCGGCCAGGTCGTGCGCGCCGTGGTGGTGAGGTTGGCTCGCAGCTGACGGGCGGCGGTGGCCACCACGCGCCAGCGCGTGTCGCCGTCGAGGTGGCCGACCGGTGTCGACGGATGAAGGCCCAGAGCGAAGGGCACCTCGCTCTTGTAGACGTTGCCGACACCGCAGCACACGCGCTGGTCGAGCAGGACCTCGGCGAGGGCGGTGGTGGGGTCGAGTGACCCCATGCGTCGAACCGTCTCGGCGAGGTCGGCGTCGCTGCGGCACAGGTCCGGCCCGAGGTGGCCGGTGCGCGGGGCGCGCACGAGCTCGACCACCGGAGCCGAGAAGCACACCGCCACCCAGCCGTCGTCGATGGGCTCGGGACCCTCGGGGCGACGGTCGGTCCCTCCCACCTCGAGCACCACCCGGGCCAGGTGCGCCGGCTTGCGCCACCGTTCGCCGCGTCGGTAGAGGTGCCAGCTGCCGGTCATGCGCATGTGGGTCTGGAGCACCCAGCCGTCGTCGAAGGCGATCAGCAGGTGCTTGCCCTCGGCGCCGACCGAGGTGACGACGGTGCCTGGCCCCGGCAGGGGCGGGGGCAGCCGTCGAGCCTCCATCCGCACCAACGCCCGCCCCTCGAGCGCCGGACGCAACCGGGCTGCGGTGCGGTGGATGGTGTCACCCTCGGGCACGGCTGCTCCGCAGGGTGAGGCCCCGGTAGCCGTCGGCGAAGCCGGCATCGCGCAGCACCTCGGCCAGTGGTGACTCGCCAGCCGGCTCACCATCGATGCGGGTGATCTCGAGGCGCCCGACGCGCCCGCCGTGCACCAGCTGGGCGATGGCCGCGGCCCAGTGGGCGTGACGTCCGGCGGACGGGAAGGTGGACAACGTTCGCCCACCCCGTTCGAGGTGCACCACCGGCTCGCCCGCCACGAGCACCACGAACGCGCCCGCCGACCGCGCCGGGCGACCGGCCGATGCCGGCCAGGGCAACGTGAGCCCGAAGGGCTGGGCCGGGTCGGTGGCGGCGAGCACGACCGGTGAGAGGTCGTCCTCGCCCACCTCGCGGGCGGCCCGCAGGCGGTCGACAGCACCCGGCAGGGCGAACTGGGCTGCCCCGAGCCCGGCCACGAAGTAGCCCCGCCGGACCTGCCCCCGTTCCTCGAGGGCCTTCAGCACCTGGTACACGCCGGCGAAGCCGCCTTCGACCCCCTCGCCCAGCACCGCCTCGCGGGTGAGGACCCCGTGCCGTTCGAGCAGCTGCAGGGCGGTGGCGTGCGCCGCCTCCGTGGGGGTGGGCGAGGTGTCGAGCAGGGTGGCGACCGACGACCAGCGACCGGCACCCGCCGGGGGCCCGAGCCGGCTGAGAGAGCCGACCGCCGGGCGACCGAGGTTGGGGCGGCGTCCGAGCGAGCGCAGCGTGGCGGCCCGGGTGGCGCTGTTCGCCCCGCGCCGAGCACGCGAACCCGAGGCCTTCCGACGGCCGCCGCCGGCGACGAGGGAGCGCAGCGGGGCCAGGGAGTCGTTGGTGACCAGGCCGGCCCACACCAGTTCCCACAGGGCGTCGAGCACCGTGGGGTCGTCGTAGGCCGCCCCGGCTCGTTGGGCCGCCGCCACCAGGTCGGGCCAGAACGACGCCCCCCGCTCGCCCAGGTGGTGGTGCAACGCCCGCCGCACCTGGGCCGCGCCGTCGTCGTCGGGCCCGAGGAGCCCGTCGACGGCCTCGGGGTCCGGCGCGGCGACCAGCAACGCGGCCTGGTCGCGGAACAGCAGGCGCACCCGCCCGTCGCCGGCACCGACCGCACCGGCTCCGACCCACACCACCTCGCCGGCGGTCATCAAGGCGTCGAGGTCGGACGGCTGGTAGCCCGGCACCCGGGCGGCGAGGACGTCGGCCTCCAGCACCGAGGCGGGCACGGCCGCTCCCTGCACCACCCCGAGGGCCTCGACGAGCGCCTCCACGCCCCGGCGAGGAGATCCCACGCCCTGCCACCCGGGGAGGAAGCGGGCCAGGGCGTCGCCCTCGACGGGCTCGACCTCCCGGCGCAGCGCGGCCAGCGATCGACGACGGAGCTGGCGCAGCACGTCGTCGTCGACCCATTCGCGCTCGACGCCGTCCGGCCGGAACTCGCCGCGCACCAGGCGACCCTCGCCCTCGAGCACGTCGAGGGCGGCGCCGACCCGGTCGACCCCGACGCCGTAGCGGGCGGCCACCTGGGCGGCCAGGAACGGCCCGTGGGTGCGGGCGAAGCGGGCGACCAGGTCGACGAGCGGCGCGGCGACGGGGTCGGTGAAGGCCGCCGGCAGCCCCGGCGGCAGTGCCACCCCCAGAGCATCCCGGAGGCGGGCGGCGTCCTCGGCCGCGGCGAGGCGCTCCTCTCCCCCGACCACCACGGCGATGGCCCGGCGCGTGGCCACGAGCTCGTCGAGCCAGGCACCGACGGCGGCTTCCGCTCGACCGTCGCGGGGTTCGCTGCGCGACTCGATCTCCCATCGAGAGAGCGGCCCCAACCGCCGCAGCAGGTCGTGGGCCTCGTCGACGTCGCGTGCCCGGCGGCCGTCGGTGAGGCGCTGGAGCTCGAGCTCGAGGTCGGCCAGGACGGCAGGGTCGAGGAGGTCGCGCAGCTCTTCGGCGCCCAACAGCTCGCGCAGCAGGTCGCGGTCGAGGGCCAGCGCCGCCGCCCGGCGCTCGGCGAGCGGGGCGTCGCCCTCGTACATGTAGACCGACACCCAGCCGAACAGCAGCGACTGGGCGAACGGCGAGGCCTTCGGGGTGTCGACGGCCACCACCCGGACCCGACGGGACCGCAGGTCGGCCAGCACCTCACGCAGGGCGGGCAGGTCGAAGACGTCGTTGAGGCACTCGCGGGTGGTCTCCAGCAGGATCGGGAAGTCCGGATAGCGGGCGGCCACCGCGAGGAGGTCGGCGGCCCGCTGGCGCTGTTGCCACAGCGGCGTTCGCCGGTCGGGGCGACGGCGGGGCAGCAGCAGGGCGCGCGCCGCGCACTCTCGGAAACGACCGGCGAACATCGCCGTCTGGGGCAACTGGGCGATGACCAGCTCGTCGATCTCGTCGGGGTCGATCGTGAGCTCCTCGACGGGCAGGGAGTCGATGGCCTCGGGGAGGCGCAGCACGATGCCGTCGTCGCTCCAGATCAGCTCGACGTCGACCCCCCAGCGTTCGGCCAGCCGGGCCTGCAGCGCCATGCCCCACGGGGCGTGGACCTGGGCGCCGAACGGGGTGTGCACGCAGACCCGCCAGTCGCCGATCTCGTCGCGGAAGCGCTCGACGACCACCGTGCGGTCGTCGGGCACCACCCCTGCGCAGGCGTCGCTCTGCTCGTCGAGGTAGGCGAGGAGGTTGGCGGCGGCGAGCGGGTCGAGGGCATGGCGTTCGGCGAGGACCGTGAGGGCTTCGTCGGGGGCCGTGGACCGGATGGTGCGCACGAACTCGCCCAGGGCGCGACCCAGCTCCAAGGGCCGCCCGGGGCCGTCGCCGTGCCAGAACGGCATCTTGCCGGGCTGCCCCGGAGCCGGGGACACCACCACGCGTTCGTGGGTGATGTCCTCGATCCGCCAGGTGGAGGCACCGAGCAGGAACGTCTCGCCCGGCCGGCTCTCGTAGACCATCTCCTCGTCGAGCTCGCCGACCCGGGTGCCGTCGGGGAGGAAGACGCCGTAGAGGCCCCGGTCGACGATGGTGCCCCCGCTGGTCACGGCCAGACGTTGGGCCCCCGCCCGGGCCCGCACGGTGCCCTCGATGCGGTCCCACACGATCCGGGGCCGCAGCTCGCCGAACTCCTCGCTCGGGTACCGACCGGCCAGCAGGTCGAGGACGTTGGCCAGGACCTCCTCGGACAGCTCGGCGTAGTTGGCCGACGAATGGACGAGGCGGGTGAGGTCGTCGACGGACCAGTCGTCCATGGCCACCATGGCCACGATCTGCTGGGCCAGCACGTCGAGGGGGTTGCGGGGGTAGCGGGTGTGCTCGATGAGGCCCTGTTGCATGCGGTCGACGACGACGGCGGCCTCGACCAGGTCGTTGCGGTGCTTGGGGAAGAGCTTGCCCCGGCTGGGCTCGCCGACCTGGTGCCCGGCTCGCCCCACCCGCTGCAGGCCCCGGCTCACGGCCCCGGGCGACTCGACCTGCACGACCAGGTCGACGGCTCCCATGTCGATGCCCAGCTCCAGCGACGACGTGGCGACCAGGCCCTTGAGCTCGCCACGCTTGAGGCGGTCCTCGATGAGGAGGCGGCGCTCCCTGCTGAGCGAGCCGTGGTGGGCCATGACCAGCTCCGCCCCTTCGTTCGGCGGCGTCCCGACGGCCTCGGCGGCCCGGTTCTCGCCCTCGAGGTGGAGCTCGTTGAGGCGGGTGGCCAGGCGTTCGGCCAGGCGACGGGCGTTGACGAAGATGATGGTGCTGCGGTGGGCCTGGACCAGCTCGAGCAGGCGGGGGTGCATCGACGGCCAGATGGAGCGTCGCACCGGCCCGGCCGCCGCCGGACCGCTGACCGGTTCCTCGATGACCTCGCCCAGCGCGCCCATGTCCTCGACCGGCACGACCACTTCGAGCTCGAGCGGCTTGCGCACCCCGGCATCGACGATCGTCACCGGGCGGGGGCTTCGGGCGACCGGGTCGTGGCCCCCCAGGAAGCGGGCGATCTCGTCGAGCGGTCGCTGGGTGGCCGAGAGGCCGATGCGCTGCACGGGCCGGTCGGTGACGGCGTCGAGGCGTTCGAGGGTGAGCGACAGGTGGGCGCCCCGCTTGGTGGGCGCGAGGGCGTGGATCTCGTCGATGATCACCGCCTCGACACCCCGCAGGGTCTCGCGGGCCTGGGAGGTGAGCATCAGGTACAGCGACTCGGGGGTGGTGATCAGCAGGTCGGGCGGGTGGCGCAGCATCCGGCGGCGCTCGTCGGCCGGGGTGTCGCCGGTGCGCATGGCGACCGTGGGCGCGGTGAAGGCCTCCCCGAGACGCTCGGCGGCCAGGCCGATGCCCGCCAGCGGCGCCCGGAGGTTCTTCTCGATGTCGACGGCCAGGGCCCGCAACGGCGACACGTACACCAGCCGGGTGCGCCGCTCCCGGTCGGGGGGGGTCGGCGCGGTGACGAGACGATCGAGGCCCCACAGGAAGGCGGCCAGCGTCTTGCCCGACCCGGTGGGCGCCAGCACGAGCGAGTGGTCGCCCGCGCTGATGGCCGGCCACCCCTTGGCCTGGGGCGCGGTGGGCGCGGCGAACGAGGTCGAGAACCAGGCCCGCACGGGGCCGGAGAAGGCCCCGAGGGGGTCGTCGGACGGCACCCGGTCACGGTACCCAGGGCCGGCGACCCCCGGACCGGCCCGGCTCCATCCGAACGGCCGGTGAACTCCTGCGACCGACCCGCCCAAGGCGGCGACCGACCCGTAGACTGCCAGCCATGGCACCGCCCGCGACCCGTGAATGGCATCCGGCCTTCGAGGAGTACTGCGAGGCCATCTTCGAGCTCCGCGAAGACGACCTCGACGTCATCCAGGCCCGCATCGCCGAACGGCTCGACGTCTCGCGGCCGGCGGTGTCGGAGATGATCCGCAAGATGGACAAGGCGGGGCTGGTCACCGTCGACGCCGGGGCGATCAAGCTCACGGCCAACGGCGCCGAGCTGGCCGAGAGCGTGGTGCGCCGCCATCGTCTGGCCGAGCGGTTCCTCACCGACATCCTCGGCCTCTCGTGGGCCGACGCCCACGTCGAGGCCGGTCGCTGGGAGCACGTCATCTCCCCCACCGTCGAGACCGCCATGATGTCGGTGCTGGGCGCGCCCACCACCTGCCCGCACGGCAACCCGATCCCCGGCACCGACTACGACGCGCCGGACGCGGTGAGCCTCGACAGCCTCTCGGTCGGCTCCCGTTTCGTCGTCAGCCGCATCCCCGAGGAGCTGGAGTTCACCCCGGGCATCCTCGACTTCCTCGAGGAGTCGTCGCTGCTGCCCGGCAACAAGGGCCTCGTCACCGCCACGTCCCCCGACGGCACCACCACCGTCGAGGTCGGCGGCAACCGGGTCGGCATCGGCGCCTTCGCCAGCGGACGCATCCTCGTCACCGCCGCCTGAGCGGCACCGCTCCTCGGCCGCCGGATGGCCGGACTACTCGTCGAGGCAGGCCGGCAGCGGGGCCTCGTGGACGACGGCGAGCCGCTTGGTGGCTCGGGTGAGCGCCACGTAGAGCGCCCGCTCACCCTGGGCCTCCTCGGCGACGATCGCCTCGGGCTCGACCACCACGGCGGCATCGACCTCGAGGCCCTTCACCAACCCCACCTCGACCACCGTGACCTGGTGGTCGAGCCCGGCGCGAGTGGCCCGACCGAAGGGGACCTCGGCGTTCGACAGGGCGTTGCACAAGGGTTCGACCATCGAGGCCGAGCAGATGACGGCCACCTGGCCGGGGTCGACGGCGGTCCGCTCGGCCAGCACGGTGGCCACCGCCTCGGCCGAGAGCTGCCCGGGTCCGACCCGGCGGACGGTGGGGGCGGTGCCGTCCTCTCGTACCGAACGCGGCGGCGTGAGGTCGGGGGCGGCGTGGCGCAGCACCCGCGCCGCCAGGTCCATGATCGGCGCCGGCAGCCGGTAGCCGAGGGTGAGCTCGGCCCGGCGCGGTGGGCGCTTGGCGGGGAGGCGCTCGAGGATCTCGTCCCACGAGGCGTGGGCCCACTGTCCGGTGGCCTGGGCGATGTCGCCGACGATGGTCATCGAGCCGTTGAGCGACCGGCGATCGAGCATCCGCAGCTGCATGGGCGAGAGGTCCTGGGCCTCGTCGACCACGATGTGGCCGTAGGTGCGCACCTCGTCGTCGTGGTCACCGGGGCGCTTGCGGCGCGGCTTGGGGCCGAGGACGGCCTTGGCCTCGTCGAGCAGGGGGGCGTCGTCGGTGGCCCAGACGACGTCCTCGACCCGCTCCGATCGGGGTCGGCGCAACGACCGCCACTCGTCGTCGGTGAGCAGGTCGCGGGCGGCGTGGCGCAACAACGACGGCGCCCCGTACAGGTCGTGGAGCAGCTGGGCCGGGGTGAGGACCGGCCACATCCACTCGAGCGCCTCTCGCACGGAGATGTCGTGGCGGAGCCGCTCGCGCACCTCGGAGGCATCGAGCTCGTCACGACCGGACAGGGCCAGCTCGGCGTACACCTCGCCCTCGACGTAGCGCCGCCCCGAGTTGTGGCGTCGATACCGACGGCGGGCCTCGGCCACGATGCGAGCACTGCGCTCGCGCGTGAGGGTGAGGCGCTGCAACCCGTAGCCGACGTGGAGGTCCGAGCGCAGGGGGAGCTCGCGGTCGCGCACCGCCCGGGCGAGGAACTTGGCCATGCGGGGATCGCCTTTGACCCGGGCGGTGAGGCCTCGGTCGTAGCCCTGGATGCGGACGTCGTCGACCAGGTCGGGGAGCACGACCAGCTCGACGCCCGCTTCGCCCAACGAGGGCAGCACCTGCTCGATGTAGCCGAGGAAGAGGCGGTTGGGACCGACCACCAGCACCCCTTGGCCCTCGAGGGGGAACCGGTGCGTGTAGAGCAGGTAGGCCGCCCGGTGCAGGGCCACGACCGTCTTGCCGGTGCCGGGCCCGCCCTGGACCACCAGCACCCCCGGCAGCGGACTGCGGATGATCTCGTCCTGCTCACCCTGGATGGTGGCGACGATGTCGCCGAGCTTGCCCGTGCGCGCCGTCTCGAGCGCCGAGAAGAGCGCCCCCTGCCCGGTGACGCCGGCGGTCTCGGGCTCACCGGACTCGGCGGCCAGCCCGTACTGGGCCAGGGCGTCACCGAAGAGCTCGTCCTCGATGCCGAGCAGCGTGCGGCCACGCGTGGCGAAGTGGCGCCGGCGGGACAGCCCCATGGACTGGCGACCGGTGGCCCGGTAGAAGGGCTCGGCCACCGGGGCCCGCCAGTCGACGATCAGGGGCTCCTGGGTGGCGTCGCTGACGGCGATGCGGCCGATGTAGAAGCTCTCGGTGCCGTCCCCACCGGCGTCGGGGTCCTCGCGGTCGATCCGACCGAAGCAGAGCGCAGCGTCGCCCAGCTCGAGCTGCTGGAGGCGGTTGACGACGGTGTCGAGGATGACCTCGCGCTCGTAGCGGGCCTGCTCGGTGCCGCCCCGCCCGACCTCGACCATCGAGGTGAGACGGGTCGCCGCACGCCGAGAGGCCTCGAGGGCCGCGTAGGCCTGGTCGAGGTACTCCTGCTCGGCAGCCAGATCGGGATGGTTGGCCATGGTGTCTCGGGGTGTCGGCCACTGCCGACGGGTGCGAGCCGGTGGCCGCAACGGCCGACCGGGGGATCGGACAGCCTATCCGGGCGCAGCCGCGTCGGACCGAGCGCGGGCGCGCTCCGGGAGGGCACCGCACCGCGGACCGCACCGCTCGCCGACTCGGAGCCGCCGAGGTCGGAGGCGTAGCGTGGCCGGGTGCCTCCCGACCAGTCCGCCTCCGCCACCGACCCGGCCTCCCCTGACCTCGCTCCCTTCCTGCGGGCCTGCCGTGGCATCCCGGGTGGGCCGGGAGACCGGGTGCCCGTCTGGTTCATGCGCCAGGCCGGTCGCTCGCTCCCCGAGTACCGGGCCGTCCGTGGCTCGGGCAGCATCCTCGACGCCATCGCCGACCCCGAGCTCTCGGCCGAGATCACCCTGCAGCCGGTGCGCCGCTACGGCGTCGACGCCGCCATCTTGTACTCCGACATCGTCGTCCCCGTGCACGCCATCGGCTTCGGGGTCGACGTCGTCCCCGGGGTCGGGCCGGTCGTGTCCGACCCCTTCCGGGGCGCGGCCGACCTCGATCGCCTCCGGCCGCTCGACCCGGAGGCCGACACGCCGTACGTGCTCGAGACGGTCCGCATCCTCTCCCGCGAGCTCACGGTGCCCCTGATCGGGTTCGCCGGAGCCCCCTTCACGGTGGCCAGCTACCTGATCGAAGGGCGCCCCTCTCGCACCTACGGGCTGACCAAGGCCCTCATGCACGGCGACCCGGCCCTGTGGCACGAGCTCATGGACCGCCTGGTCGACCTGGCGGTGGTGTCGCTGCGCAGCCAGGTCGACGCCGGCGCCCAGGCACTGCAGGTCTTCGACAGCTGGGCCGGTGCCCTCAGCCCACCCGTGTACCAGCAGTTCGTCCTGCCCCACAGCCGGCGACTCTTCGCCGAGGTGGCCGACCTCGACGTCCCCCGCATCCACTTCGGTGTGGGCACCGGCGAGCTGCTCGGCCTCATGGCCGCCGCCGGGGTCGACGTCGTGGGCGTCGACTGGCGGGTGCCCATCGACGTGGCCCGCACCCGGGTGCCCGAGCACGTGGCCCTGCAGGGCAACCTCGATCCGGCTCTGTGCCTGGCTCCCTGGGACGTCGTGGCCGAAGCCACCCGCGACGTCCTCACCCGCAACGCCGGGCACCCGGGCCACGTGTTCAACCTCGGTCACGGGGTGCTCCCCGAGCTCGACCCGGGGATCCTCGAACAGGTCGTGGAGCTGGTGCACGCCGAGGGCCGCTGCGACGGCCCGTTCCCGGAGGGAGAGCGATGAGCGGAGACCGCGCTGCTCCTCTCGGCCTGCTGGTGATGGCCTACGGCACACCTCGCACGCCCGAGGACGTCGAGGCCTACTACACCCACATCCGCCGAGGACGTCCTCCCACGCCCGAGCTGCTGGCCGATCTCACGGCGCGCTACGACGCCATCGGCGGCATCTCCCCGCTCGCCGCGCTCACCGAGGCCCAACGAGCCGCCCTCGCCGACGCCCTCGAGGCCCGTCAGCCGGGCCGCTGGAAGGTGGTGCTGGGCCAGAAGCACGCGGCACCGTTCATCGAGGACGGGGTGGCCGAGCTGGCCGCCGCCGGCGTGCACGACATGGTCGGCCTGGTGCTCGCCCCGCACTACTCGGGGTTCAGCGTGGGCCAGTACCAGCAGCGAGCCGCCGACGCCGGCGACGAGCACGCCATGGCCCTGCACCGCATCGACCGATGGCACCTCCTGCCCGCCTACCTCGACTTCCTCGCCGCCGCCGTGACCGACGCTCGCGCCTCGCTGCCGGCCGACCACAAGGTGCTCTTCACCGCCCACTCGCTGCCCGAACGGGTCCTCGAGGGCGACCCGTACCCCGACGAGCTGCGCCAGACCGCGGCCGCGGTGGCCGAGCGGGTGGGGCTGTCGCCGTGGCCCGAGTGGGCGCTGGCCTGGCAGAGCGCCGGGCGGACCCCCGAGCCCTGGAGAGGTCCCGACGTGCTGGAGGTCATCCGGGACCTGGCCGCCACGGGCCGCACCGACGGCGTGCTGGTCTGTGCCCAGGGCTTCACCGCCGACCACCTCGAGGTGCTCTACGACCTCGACATCGAGGCGTCCGGCATCGCCGCCGAGGTGGGTCTGGCCTTCGCCCGCACCCGCTCGCTGAACGCCGAGCCCACGGTCATGGCCGCACTGGCCGACGAGGTCGTGAGGGTGGCGGAGGCGGGCCTCGCCCCATGAGCCCCGCCCCTCGGGTCGTGGTGGTGGGGGCGGGCATCACCGGCCTGACCGCGGCCTTCACGATCATGACCCGCACCCCTCAGGTCGACGTCACCGTGCTCGAGGCCGCCGACCGGGTGGGCGGCAAGGTCCTCACCACCCCCTTCGCCGGACGGCCCGTCGACTGCGGCGCCGACGCCTTCCTGGCCCGGGTCCCCGAGGCGATCGAGCTCTGTGAGGAGCTCGGCCTCGACACCGTGCTCACGTCACCCGCCCGCCGCTCTGCGCTCGTCTATTCCGGCGGCGCCCTCCGTCGATTGCCGGAGGGCCTCGTGCTCGGCGTCCCCACCGACCTCGACGCCCTGGCCGGTTCGGGCATCGTGAGCCCCGACGCCGTGGTCCGTGCCTCCGCCGACGTCGACACCACCGAGTGGTTGCCCGGCGAACCGTCAGGCGACCCGCTGGCCGACGGCGACGAGTCCGTGGGGACCCTGGTCCGTCGCCGCCTCGGCGACGAGGTCTTCGAACGGCTGGTGGCTCCCCTCTTGTCCGGCGTCAACGCCGGCGACGCCGACCACCTGAGCGTGGCTGCGGGTGCGGCCCAGATCGGAGCGGCGGCGCGCCGCCACCCCAGCCTGGTGGTCGGCCTACGCCAGCAGACGGCGGACGCGCGTGCCGCCGGGGCCGACCCCGAGGCGCCGGTCTTCCGGGGAATCCCCGTCGGCACCCAGACCCTCACCGACCTGCTCCTCGCCCGGCTGGTGGCCGGTGGCGCGTCCGTGCACCTCTCCTCGGCCGTCACCGCTCTCGACCACCGCCTCACCGATGGAGGCGCTCGCTCGGGGTGGACCCTGCGCACCGAGCACGGCGTCGTCGACGCCGATGCCGTGGTGCTGGCCGTGCCCGCACCGGTCGCCGCCCGGGTGCTCCACGACCACGCGGCCGATGCCGCGGCGGGCCTGGCGGAGCTCGAGTACGCCTCGGTGGCCATGGTGACGCTGGCGGTGCCGCTCGACCGGATCGAGCGCGACCTCGACGCCTCCGGCTTCCTCGTGGCACGCGGCGAAGGGCTCGCCGCCCTCACCGCCTGCTCGTGGGCGTCGTCGAAGTGGGCCCACCTGGCCGATCCCGACGTCGCCGTGCTGCGCGTCTCGGCCGGTCGTCACGGCGACACCGGTGCACTCGAGCTCGACGACCCCGAGCTGGTGCGGGTGCTCACCGGCGACCTCGCCGCCACCATGGGCGTCGACGGGCCACCGGTGGCGGCGCGGGTCACCCGCTGGCCCGACGGCCTCCCCCAGTTCCGGCCCGGGCACCTGGGCCGCGTCGCCGCCTGGCGCGACGAGGTGGCCGACCGGGCTCCGGGCGTGGTGCTCGCCGGCGCGAGCTACGACGGCCTCGGGCTGCCGGCCTGCATCCGCCAGGGCCGGGTCGCGGCAGCCGACGCGGCGCGTCAGGCCCTCGACGCGACGCGCTGACCGCGTGGCGGGCTCGAGACATAGGTCTGATTACCCAGGTAGAGGGCCGATCCAGACCTGGTGTTGCGCATTCGAGGTCAGGCTGTAAAGATTCCGCAACAATGCGAACCGAACGAAGCCCCCGGGCAACCCGTCGAAACCGCAAGGTCCTCTCCGGCATCGTCGTCGCCGGCATCCTCGCCGTCCCCGTCGCCGGCGGCCTGCCGGCCAGCGCCCAGTCGTCGATCTCCGACAAGCGCGCCGAGGCCGCCGAGGTGGCGGCCGAGCTCACCGAGCTCGACAACCGCCTCATGACCCTCAACGCCGAGGCCGAGGCCGCCAGCTACGAGCTGCACCAGGCCGAGGAGCAGGTGGGCGAGGCCCGAGCCCGCGTCGAGCACACCAACGCCGAGCTCGAGCAGCGTCGCAGCGAGCTGCGCACCTTCGCGGTGAAGGCCTACCAGACCGGCGGCGAGGACCCCGTCCTCAACGCGGTGCTCACCACCGAGGCCGACACCGCCCCGGCCAAGCAGTCCTACATCACGGTCACCACCGGCAACCGCTCCGACCTCGTCGACAGCCTCAGCGCCATGCGCCGCCAGGCCGAGGACGAGACCAAGGCGCTCGAGCAGGCCCAGGCCGAGGCCGAGGCCATCACCCGCCGCATCGCCGAGAAGCGCGACGAGGTGGCCTCCGCCACCGAGGCCCAGCGCGCCATCAACGAGCGGGTCCAGGGCGAGCTGGCCGGGCTGGTCGCCGAGGAGCAGGAGCGCCAGCGCCAGGCCGCGGCCCGAGCCGCCGAGGAAGCGGCCCGCCAGGCCCAGGCCGAGGCTGCCGCCCAGCAGCAACAGCAGCAGGCCCGTTCCAGCCAGTCGACCTCGCAGCGTTCGAGCTCGACGCAGGCCCCCCGCCCGGAGGCGCCCACGGCGCCCCCCGCCCCGACGGCCCCGACGGCCCCCACCGCCCCGAGCACGCCTGCTCCGGCACCGGCGGACCCCGGACCGGTCCGCTCGGGCATCCAGGGCGCCATCGACCTCGCCGTGAGCAAGGCCGGCAACTCCACCTACGTCTGGGGCGCTTCCGGCCCCAACAGCTTCGACTGCTCCGGGCTCCTCGTGTGGGCCTTCAGCCAGGTCGGCATCTCCCTGCCGCACTACAGCGGCGCCCAGTACAACGCCACCACCCGCATCTCGCGCTCGCAGGTGCAGGCCGGCGACCTGGTCTTCTGGGGCTCCGGTGGCTCCGAGCACGTGGCCCTGGCCATCGGGCCCAACACCTTGGTGCACGCCTTCGGCTCGCTGAAGGGCGTCGGCATCACCAACCTCGACGGTTGGTGGAAGGCGCCCTCGGGCTACGGACGGATCCGCTGAGCGGACCCGGTCCCGTCACCCCCGAGCTCAGCTACCACGGTCCGCCCTCTACGGGGCGGGCCGTGCTCGTCCTACCCGGCTACGGCGACACCAGCGCCGTCATCACCCGCCGGTTGCACCTGATCGACCCCGACGAACGCTGGACCGTCGCCGTGGCCGAACCGGCGTGGCCGGGTCCGGCGGGGCCGATGTGGTACACGGTCGACACCGACGGGCCCGACCCCGAGGGCGTCACCCGAGCCGTGTCGGCGGTCGATCGGGCCCTCGACGACGTGGCCGGACGCTGCGGGGTGTCGCGCGAGGAGGTCGTGCTGGTGGGGTACTCCCAGGGAGGGGCCACCGCCCTGGCCACGGCGCTCGACCCCCGGCTCGGCCCGCCTCCGGCCGCGGTGGCCCTGCTGGCGGGCTACCTCGTGCACCGTGACGACGACGAGCTCGACCTCTCCCGGGCCCACGGCCGGCCGGTGCTCGTGGCCCACGGCCGCGACGACGACATGGTCGACCCCCTGCGCGGTCGCGCCGCGGCCAAGGCCCTCCACCGCCGCGGCGCCGTCACCTCATGGCAAGAGGTCGCCGGCAGCCATCGCCTGGGGCCAGCCCTGCTCGCCCCCCTCGCCGCGTGGCTCGACGCCCTCGCCGACGGGCGTGTCCCCCACCAGCCCCCGCCAGGGGTCTGACACCGCGAGCCCGAGGCTCAGCGCAACGACCAGGGCCGCGACGAGTCCCGGCCCGGGCGCCAGTGGTCGAGGCGGACCTCGGCCTCGGCCGCCAACACGGCGGAGCCACCCCGGTTGGCCACCGACCACGCGGTGACCCACAGCTCGTAGGCCTCGACCATCACCTCCAGGCCCGGCCACACGTGCAGCTCTCGGCCATAGCCCTGCATGAGCTCCTCGAGGACGCGGGGACTGGCGTCGTAGCGCCGCACCGCCACGACGTGGGGGACGAGGTCGGCCGCGGCCGGGCCCACGCCTGCCAGCTCGAGATCGGCCAGGACGAGGCCCTCGTCGGTGACGATGGCGTTGTCGCGGTGGAGGTCTCCGTGCACCACGGCCACCCCCAGTGGGTCGTCCTCCGGCGCGGGCCAGGTGGCCCGGAGCCGGGCGATGTGACCGTCGAGCAGACCGAGGTCGCGCTCGTCGGTGAGGCCCAGCTCCGCAGCGCGCTCCAACTCGGCGGCGACCGCGGTGAGCGGGTCGTAGGGCGCCACCCCTTCGACCCCGCCCCGGGTGGCGTCGTGCAGCCGGCGCGCCAGGCGCCCCAGGCCTTCGGGCGAGGCCTCGACACCATGGGCGTCGAGCCAGCGCCACAGCGTCACCGGACCGGCCTCGGTGAGCACGGGCTGGTCGGCCGGGCCGGTGAGGGTGATGGCCGGCACCCCGCGCTCGGCCATCACCTCGGACGCGATGACCTGGCGGCAGGCGGCATCGACCCGCCGGGGGTCGTCGACCCGCCCGAGCACCCGGGCCACGGGCAGCCCCACCAGCACCGACGACCCGGCCCGCCAGATGCCGGCGGCCTCCGCGTCGAGGCCGACGTGGTCGGCCACCTCGAGCACCGCCGCCATGGCGGCCCGCTCACGCCCCTCCGAGGCCGGCCGCAGCCGCGCGGCGTCCGACGCGGCGGAGGAGGGCCGCTCGAACGGTGCGTCGGGGACCATGGCGGCATCCTCCCACGGCCCTGCGCCGCGATCTGACCCGCACCCCCGGGGTGGGCGAGGATCGTGGGCACCATGACGACCTCCGATTCCCCCACCGCCGATCGGCCCCCGGCCGGTCCCCTACGCCGCTGGGCCCCGGCCCTGGTCGTGCTCGGCGGCATCGCCCTGCTCGTGGTGGTGGCCATCGTCAGCCCGTTCGGCACCACCCCTCCCGAGGTGCGCGTCACCACCGCGCTCGTCGGGGCCGACGCCGACCCCGCCGGTGCCTACCTGGTGCTCGAGAACGACGGCGGCAGTGACGACCTGGTGGCGGTCACCTCGCCGGCCGGTGAGGTGACCCTCCAACGGCGCGTGATCGACGGCGCCACCGACCAGGAGGCCCTCGAGCCGACCGCGTCGCTGCGGGTCGGTGGCTTCGAGGAGACCCGCCTGCAGCCCGGCGACGACCAGCTCCTGTTGACCACCACCGATGGGCGAGCACCGGCCGTGGGCGAGACGGTGAGCCTCACGCTCGAGTTCCGACTGTCGGATCCGATCACCGTCGACGCCGAGGTGCTCTCCTACGACGACGTCGGTGCCGCCCTGTTGCCGCCGCGCATCATCGCCGGCGCCACCACCACCTCCACGCCCGGCGCCTCGTAGCGCCGAGCGCCCACCGGAGGTCCTCGCGCCGGCGGGGCCGATCGGCCCGGCCCCACCGCAGCGAACCCGCCGCGACGGCGACGGGGCCGCACCTCGTCGCCGCGCCATGATGGTGCGCCGTGCCCGCCCTCACCCTCCCCGCCGTGTCCGATCGGGCCCGCGGCCTGTCGCTGGCCTTCCTCGGCGGGCTCTGCCTGGCGGCGTCGGTCCCGCCGTGGGGGTGGTGGCCGGCGGCCTTCGTCGGGGTCGCCCTGTGGGACCGGGCGATCGCCGGGCGCACCGCCCGCTCCCGCTTCCTGCGGTCCTGGCTCCTCGGCGCGGTCTGGTTGATGCCCGCCACCTTGTGGATGTGGGACCTCACCGCTCCCGGGTACCTCGTCGCCGGCGCCCTCTTCGGCGCCTACGTGGGTGTCGCCGGGGCCCTGGTCCCCTCGCCCCCCGGTCGCCCCTGGGTGCGCTGGCTGGCCCTCCCGGGCGCGCTGGTGCTCTGCGAGGCTGCCCGCTGGTCGTTCCCCTTCGGCGGGGTGCCGTTGGCCACCACCGCCATGAGCCAGGCGGCCGCCCCCCTCGGGCAGGTGGCCCGCGTCGGCAGCGCCATCGGCGTGGTGCTCGCCGTCGGCGTGGTGGGGGTGGCGCTCTCGGCCGCATGGGAGCGCCGCTGGGGGGTCGCCGGCGCGCTGGTGGTGGGCGTCGCCGTCCTGTGGGGTCTCGCGTCGGTCGCCCCCCGGGGCGAGGCGGTCGGCGACCTCACGGTGGCCCTGGTCCAAGGAGGCGGCCCCCAACGCACGAGAGCCGCCGACACCGACCCCTGGGAGGTGTTCCAGCGCCACCTCGAGGCCAGCGACGACGTGACCACACCCGTCGACCTCGTGCTGTGGCCCGAGAACGTGATCAGCGTGGAGGGCCCCCTGACCGACAGCCGCGAGCACCGAGAGCTCGTCGCCCTGGCCCGCCGCCTCGACACGACGCTCGTCATCGGGGCCACGGAAGGCGTCGACGCCGAGCGCTTCACCAACTTCGCCGCCGTCTACGACGCCGACGGCGACCTCGGGGATCGCTACGACAAGGTGCGGCGGGTGCCGTTCGGCGAGTACGTGCCCTTCCGATCGCTGGTCGAGTCGGTGGCCGGCTCGGCATCGCTCACCCGTCGCGACGCCGTCATCGGCGAGGAGCCCGCCGTGCTCGAGACGCCGGCGGGCCCCTTCAGCCTGGCCATCTCCTGGGAGATCTTCTTCACCGACCGGGTCCGAGAGGGCGTGGAGTTCGGGGGGCAGGCCGTGTTGAACCCCACCAACGGGTCGTCGTACTGGCTGACCCAGGTCCAGAGCCAGCAGGTGGCCTCGAGTCGGCTGCGGGCCATCGAGACCGGCCGGTGGGTGCTGCAGGCCGCCCCGACCGGGTTCAGCGCGGTGGTGACCCCCGAGGGCGAGGTCGTGGCCCGCACGGGGGTCAGCGAGCGCCGGGTCCTGGAGGAGACGATCGAGCGGCGCGAGGGCCTGACCATCGCCACCCGGATCGGGCCGCTGCCGGTGGTGGGGCTCGGAGGCCTGCTGGTGGTCGCCGCCTGGGTGCTGGCCCGTCGGACGACGTCGCCCACGGGGAGCCCCGACGAGGACGACGTGGTCCTCGACCCGAGCTGACCCGGCCGAAGCTGACGGCCGGCGCCGGTCGCGTTCGGTCCGGTCCGCCCGGCTCAGCCCTCGGCGGCGGGCTCCCCCGACCGGCCGGCCCACGCCTCGACCTCCACGACCCGTTCCACCGCCAGGCGCTCCAGGAACCGGCGATCGTGGCTCACCACCACCAGCGTCCCCGTGTAGGCCTCGAGGGCCGTCTCGAGCTGTTCGATGGCCTCGGGATCGAGGTGGTTGGTGGGCTCGTCGAGGACCAGGCAGTTCACGCCCTCGGCCATCAGGGTGGCGAGCACCGCCCGGCTGCGCTCGCCCGGGGAGAGGTCGGCGCCGGTCCGGCCCACGTGATCGGCCCCGAGACCGAACTTGGCCAGCAGCGACCGGGCCTCGCTGAGCGGGAGGCCGGTGCGGTCCTGCACCACGGCGACGACCGAACGCTCGCCGTCGAAGGCGGTGCGGGCCTGGTCCATCTCGCCCACCACCACGCCCGGACCCACCCAGCGCCGACCCGAGGCGAGCGGGGCCCTGCCGAGCAGGGCGGCCAACAGGGTGGACTTGCCGGTGCCGTTCGCGCCCACGATCGCCACCCGCTCCTGCCAGGCGATCTCGAGGTCCACCGGGCCCAGGCGGAACCCTCCCCGTTGGACCACGGCGGCGTCGAGGCGGGCGACCACGTCGCCACTGCGGGCCGCCGGGCTCAACCGCAGATCGAGACGCCACCCCTCCCACGGCTTGTCGACCACCTCCAGACGGGCGAGGCGACGCTCGGTGGCGCGGACCTTGCCGGCCTCCTTCTCGCTGCGGGCGACCTTGCGGGCCCGGAGGTGCTTGTCGGTCTCCCCACCGCTCCTGGCCGCCCGCACGCCCTTCTGCGACCACTGCAGCTGTCGCCGCTGCCGGTCGCGGAGACGGTCCCGTTCGGCGACGTAGTCGCCGTGGGCCTGGTACTGCTGGCGACGGGCCAAGGCCCGTGCCTCGACGTAGTCCGACCACCCGCCCGCGTACTCCACCAGGTGACGCCGCCGTTCGTCGACCTCGACGATGCGGTGGACGGCCCGGTCGAGGAAGGCCCGGTCGTGGGACACGACCACGGCCGCACCCGCGAACCCGTCGAGGAAGGACTCGAGCAGGTCGAGACCGGCGAAGTCGAGGTTGTTGGTGGGCTCGTCGAGCAAGAGGACGTCCACCCGGGTGAGCAGGATCGCAGCCAGCGCGGCGCGGGCGGCCTCGCCTCCGGAGAGGGTGGCGGTCTGCTGGTCGAAGGGCGCCGACGCCAGGCCCACCTCCTCGACCACCTGGGCCGACCGGTGTTCGAAGTCGGCGCCACCCAGGGCGAGGAAGTGGTCGAGGGCGTGGGAGTACTGGGCGATCACCTCCGGGTCCTCGGCCAGCGCAGCCGTCCACCGGTCGAGCTGCGAGGACGCCTCGGCCACGCCCGTGCGGCGGGCCAGGTAGGCGGACAGCGTCTCCCCCGGTCGAGCGTCGGGCTCCTGGGGCAACAAGGCGACGGTGAGGTCGCCCGGCGCCCGCTCGATCGCGCCGACGTCGGGCCGGTCGAGCCCGGCGAGCAGTCGCAGCAGCGTGGACTTGCCGATGCCGTTGCGACCGATGACACCGACCCGGTCAGCGCCGTCGACGGTGAGGTCGACGTGGTCGAGGACGGTCAGCCCTCCATAGGAACGCGAGACGTCGCGGGCGCGGAGCACCCGCCGACAGTAGAGCCGCCCACCGGCCCGACCCGAGGGGTTTCGCTTCGCCGCGGGTACGACCGGGCTCAGAGCTCGAGCACCAAGGTGACAGGACCGTCGTTGACCAGCGCGACCTGCATGTCGGCCCCGAAGCGCCCGGTGGCGACGGTGGCGCCCCGGGCCCGCAGGGCGTCGGCCACCGCCTCCACCAGCGGTTCGGCCACCGGACCAGGGGCCGCCGCCCCCCAACCGGGACGGCGGCCCTTGCGGGTGTCGCCGTACAGGGTGAACTGCGAGATCACCAGGATCTCGCCGCCGACCTCCTCGGCCGAGCGGTCCATGCGGCCCTCGTCGTCGGGGAAGATCCGCAGCTGCCAGACCTTGCCGGCCAGCTGCTCGGCCCGGCCGACGTCGTCGTCGTGGGTCACCCCGACGAGAGCGCAGAGCCCGCGCCCGATCGCACCGACCACCTCACCGTCGACGGTCACCGACGCACTCGTCACCCGTTGCACCACTGCACGCATGCCGCCGAGTCTCCCAGCCCCCGCCGAGGTCCGGCGCCCGCCCACGCGAGGACGCCCCCCGGCACTCCAGCCGCCGCCGACAGCCCCGCTGACCTGCGGCGTTCCCCGGCCCGGGAGCCCTCCCAGGCTTGACCCTCGGTCATCCCAACGGGGAGACTTGCAGGCTCATGTCCGACCGCTCCACGCCACCGAACCCCTCCGTCGCGCCCCGGCGATCGGTGGCCACCGCCGCCGACGGCGACCTACCGCTGCGCATCGCCTTCCTCACCTATCGCGGCAAGCCTCACGTGGGCGGTCAGGGCGTCTACACCCGGCACCTCTCCAAGGCGTTGAGCGACCTCGGCCACGAGGTCGAGGTGCTCAGCGGGCAGCCCTTCCCGATCGTCGACGAGCGGGTCCCCCTCGTCGAGCTGCCCAGCCTCGACATCTACAACGACCAGTTCCCCATGCGCCTGCCCGGGCCCTGGGAGGTCAAGACCTGGGGCGACTTCGTCGAGGTCGCCAACTTCATGGGCGGCAGCTTCTCGGAGCCCCTCGCCTTCAGCGTGCGGGCCTACCAGCACCTGCGCCGGCGCATCAACGACTTCGACCTCGTCCAGGACAACCAGTCCCTCGGATACGGGCTGCTGGGGCTGCAACGGGCGGGGCTCCCGGTGCTGGCCACCGTCCACCACCCGATCACCGTCGACCGGCGCCTCGAGATGGAGCATGCCGAGAACCCGTGGAAGCGCCTCTCCAAGGGCCGCTGGTACGGGTTCACCAAGATGCAGAGCCGGGTCGCCAACCAGCTGCCGAGGGTGATCACCGTCTCGCAGAACTCCCTCGCCGACATCCACGCCGACCACGGTGTGCCCCTCGACCGCCTCCACGTGGTGCCGGTGGGCGTCGACCAGGACCTCTTCCGGCCGCTGCCCGAGGTGGGTCGCATCAAGGGCCGCCTGATCACCACCGCCAGCGCCGATGTCACCATGAAGGGCCTGCGCTACCTGCTCGAGGCGGTGGCCAAGCTGCGCACCGAACGCCACGTCGAGCTGTTGGTCATCGGTCGGCTCAAGGAAGGCGGCCCGTCGGCTCGCATCATCGACGAGCTGGGGCTGCGCGATGCCGTCACGTTCGTCACCGGGGTGCCCGACCAGCGCATCATCGAGCTCTACTCCGAGGCCGAGGTGGCGGTGGTCCCCTCGCTCTACGAAGGCTTCTCCCTCCCCGCCATCGAGGCCATGTCGTGCGGCGTGCCCCTCGTGGCCACGACCGGTGGAGCCCTGCCCGAGGTCGTCGGCCCCGACAACGAGACGGCCCTCGTGGTGCCCCCCGGCGACGTCGAGGCCCTCACCACCAAGATCGCCCTGGCCCTCGACGACGCCGAGCTGCGGGCCCGCATCGGCGCCGCCGGGCGCCAACGCGTCATCGAGCGCTGGACCTGGCGACACACCGCGGTCGGCACCGTCGAGCAGTACCGGGCCCTCCTGGCCGAGACGGCCCACGTCCAGGCCCGTCGTCCCGGCGGTGCCGGGCAGGCGCCGCGCTACCGGCGAGCCCGACCCGGCGTCACGTCGATCACCGAGGCCTGATGCTCACCGCCGACTACGACCGCCTGGGCCTGCGCGCCGGCGACCGCCTCCTCGACCTCGGCTGCGGCTTCGGTCGCCACGCCTTCGAGGCCCTCCGCCGCGGCGCCCGGGTGGTGGCCTGCGACATGGCCGTCCCCGAGTTGGCGGCCACCACCGAGACGTTCGCCGCGCTGCAGTCGGCTGGGGAAGCGGCTCCCGACCTGCTGGCCTGTGCGGTCAACGGCGACGCCACCCGGCTGCCCTTCGCCGACGGGAGCTTCGATCGCATCATCGCGTCGGAGGTCATGGAGCACGTCCCCGACGACCTCGCCGCGCTCGACGAGCTCACCCGGGTGCTGCGCCCCGGTGGCACCATGGCCGTCACCATCCCCGCCTGGCTCCCCGAGAAGCTCTGCTGGGCGATCTCGGAGGAGTACCACGCCCCGTTCGTCGAGGGCGGGCACGTGCGCATCTACACCGAGGGCGAGCTGCGCCGCAAGATGCAGGGCGCCGGCCTCGACCCGGGCGGCGCCCACCTGGCCCACGCCCTCCACGCCCCCTACTGGTGGCTGCGCTGCGCGGTCGGCCCCACCAACGACACCCACCCGCTGGTGCGCGCCTACACCCGGCTGCTCGAGTGGGACATCACGTCGGCGCCCGCGGTCACCCGCGTCACCGAACGGGTGTTGAACCCGGTGCTGGGCAAGTCCCTCGTCGTGTACGCCACCAAGCCCGTCCGGAGCACCGTCCGTGTCTGAGCTCGTCATCCCCGCCGTCCCCGGTGTCATCACCGCGGAGCAGGTGAAGGCCACCGCCGAGGCCATCGCCGACTGGCAGCTGCCCACCGGCATGATCCCGTGGTTCCCCGGCGGCCACGCCGATCCGTGGAACCACACCGAGGCCGCCATGGCCCTCGACCTGGCCGGTATGCGCGCCGAGGCCGAGCACGCCTACCAGTGGCTCGTCGACATCCAGCACGAGGCCGGGTCGTGGCACCAGTACTACCTGGCCGACGGCATCGAGCAGGACAAGCTCGACGCCAACACCATCGCCTATCCCGCCGCCGGGGTGTGGCACCACTGGCTGTTGCACCGCGACCGCGGCTTCGTCGAGCACATGTGGCCCACCATCGAGCGGGCCATCGACTTCGTGCTCGACCTGCAGACGCCTCGCGGTGAGATCCTCTGGGCCCGCCACGCCGACGGTACCCCTTGGTCCTTCGCCCTGCTCACCGGCTCGTCGAGCATGGTCCACAGCCTGCGCTGCGCGGTGGCCGTGGCCGACCTGCTCGGCCACGAGCGCCCCGACTGGGAGCTCAGCGTGGCCCGGCTGGCCGAGGTCATCCGTCGCCACTGCCACGGTGAGATCCCCGATGCCTTCGCCCCCAAGGCCCGTTGGGCCATGGACTGGTACTACCCGGTGCTGGCCGGGGTGCTGCACCCCGACCACGCCGAGGAGCGCCTGGCCGCCCGACGCCACACCTTCGTGGTGCCGGACCGGGGTGTGCGCTGCGTGAGCGACCGCCCCTGGGTGACCGCGGCCGAGACCTGCGAGTTCGTGATGGCCGAGCTGTCGCTGGGCAACGCCGATCGGGCGCTCGAGCTGTTCACCTGGGCCCAGGCCCTGCGCGACGACGACGGCCACTACTTCACCGGCATCGTGTTCCCCGACGAAGTGCACTTCCCCGGCGACGAGCGCTCCACCTACACCGACGCCGCCGTGGTCCTGGCCGCCGACGCCCTCAGCCGCACCAGCACGGCCTGGGACCTCTTCGTCGACCACGACCGCCTGCCGGCCATCGTCGACCTCGACACCCACGAGCGCCTGCCCGACCCCACCGACTGACCACGCCAGCGGCGTCGGGGCCGACGGCCCCCTGCGGTTCGTCGCTCAGCGTGAACGCGGTCGGGTCTCGGTGTCTGCCTCGGCCGTCGCACGAATCGCCTCGAGGGTTGCCCTCATCTGTTCGCGCATGTCGAGGTGGTGTGGCATCGAACGTCGGATGATGGGCCGGAACCACCGCTGCGGGGGCTTCACGGGTTGCAGTGACTGGGTGAGACGACAACCTTCGTCGGTGGGGTGCACCGAGAACCGCCAGACCGAGGAGTCGGCCGACGGACCGAATCCCGGGACGGTCCGGTAGGCGAACTCACGCCCGGGTCGATCCTCGACGACCTCACAGACACGGCTCCAGCGGTTGCGGCCCGAGCGGTTCGTGCCCTTGAACCGGGCTCCGACCCCGCGCTCGTCGCTCAGCCAGACCGCGGTGTGGCACTCGGGACTCCACTCGCCGATGCGGGTGGGGTCGCTGACGAGGGCATAGACGTCGTCCGCCGGTCGGGCGACGTCGACGGAGACCTCCCGACCCACCAGCCAGGGTTCGTCGCGTCTCGTGCGGTCGGGTCGATGGGCGTCATCCATGGTCACGGTCCTGTCGCTCGCCGGAGGACACGAACTATTCACTACAGTGCTACTGTTGTCAATATGTCGCAGGAGTCCCCCGGTCCGGGGCGGCCGCGCCGGTACGACAACTCTCGACGCGCGGCCGCAGCCCGGGACACACGCCAGCGCGTCGTCGTCGCAGCAGCCTCCCTCTTCTCCGAACGCGGCTTCGCGTCGACCTCGGTGAGGATGATCGCTGAGCGAAGCGGCGTGTCGGCCGAGACCATCTACGCCGGCTTCGGCTCGAAGGCCGCCATCCTCCAGGCATGGATCGACGTCGCAGCCGCGGGGGACGACGAGGAGATCGCGCTTCGCGATCGCGCCGAGATGCGGGCGGCGGTGGCCGAGGAAGATCCGATCGAGAAGATCCGGATCCACCTCGCCACCGTGCGGCGCATCAACGAGCGAGTCGCCGTACCCATGCGGGTCCTGCGAGCTGCTGCGCTCGGCGACCCGGAGCTCGATGCGGTCCTCGATGAGAACGAGCACCGACGCCGCACCGACGTGCAGGACGCACTCGATGACGTCACCGCCGCCACACCGCTCCGAGACGACCTCGACCGTGACGTAGCCGTGGACCTGGTGCTCGTCCTGACCTCGTCGGAGACCTACCACGCCCTGGTCGTCGAGAGCGGCTGGACCCCTGAACGCTACGAAGCCGAGATGGTGGGCTTGCTGTGCCACTCGGCCTGGGGGCCGTCCGGACCGAGGCCTCGCTCGCGGCCGCCAACCGCCACCTGAGACCTCCCGACGTCAGCGCGAGGCACGCACCTGCGCCTGGGCGGCCTCGGCGAGGGCCGCGACCTCGGCGACGGCTGGTTCGACCTCGGCGGCATCGACACGCGCGGCGAGATCGGCACCACCGGCGTTGCGCAGCATCTCGGGCAGACGCCCCCGCAACCGGTCGAGGACCCACGGGAGCATCTCGCCGTGGGCCACCTCGTCGAAGTCGATGACGTTGTTGACCACTTCGCCCCCCTCGGGCACGCGGTGCACGTAGTGGTAGTGGGGCTCCCCCTCGAAGACGTCGAAGCGGAGGTACTCCCACCCGTCGGCGGCGTCGAAGACGTGGATCGACACCCCTTCGTCGGTGAAGCCGCCCTCGGGGGACGTCTCCTCGAGCTCGGCCAGGTGGGCGTCGTTGCCGGCGTAGGTGGCGCGGAGCTTCTCCGGGTCGAGGTCGCGGTACTCGACCCCCAGCGTCACCGCCCCGGCGGGCACCAGGCGGGTGTCGCGCTCGGAGTGGGGCTGGGGTGGGATGGCGTAGACCTTGCCGATCACGGGGCCTCCTCGGGTGGTGACGGGACGGGTGGGAGCCGGTTGAACACGCGCCGGGCGGTGCCGCCGACGAGGGCGGTCTCGGTGGCGGGGTCGAGGCCGAGCTCGGCGATCTGGGCCAGAGCCCGATGGTGGCCGACGGTGGGGAAGTTGGTGGCGAACAGCACCTTGTCGCGGCCCGGGCCGTCGATGAACGCCAGCACCGCCGGGTCCCAGTGCCGGGGTGGGTAGGCCCCGGTGCCCAGGTGCACGTTGGGGAACTTGAGGGCCATGGCCACCGCTTCGGGCACCCAGGGCCAGCCGGTGTGGCTGAGCACGAAACGGGTGCCGGGGAAGTACAGGGCCGGCCGATCGATGCCGATCGGCTGTCCGCAGGCGCTGGCCATCAGGCCGCCGGAGGTGCCGGCCTGCATGGCCACGGGCAGGTCGAGGTCCGATGCCAGCGCGTACCAGGGGTAGTAGTCGGCATGGTCGAAGGGCCGGTCCCAGCTGTGGGTGTGCAGGTAGAAGCCCACCACGGAAGGGTCCCGACCCGCCCGGCGTCGGGCCTCGGCCACGCCCGCCATGCCGGAGGAGGGGTCGACGAGGTGGAGGCCGGCGAAACGCCCCGGGTGCTCGTCCACCAGGCGCTCGAGCTCGTCCCAGCGGGTGGCCACGTGGTCGAAGTCGGTGGGGCTGAGCCGACCGTGCGGGCCCACGTCGCCGACCGGGAGCACGAGGGTGGCGATGCCGAGCGCGTCCATGCGGGCCACCATGGCGTCGGCCTCGGCGAAGTCGTCGTCGGCCGATCGCACGATCTTGAGGGGGATGCCGGCGTCGGCGATCGCGGCCTGCCAGACCTCCCGGCGCGACGGCAGGAAGCAGTTGACCAGGGTGTCGACGACCGTCGGCTCAGCGCTCATCACGGAACCGCTTCAGCTTGGCGGCGGTGCCGGCCCCGGTGAGGGCGTCGAGCGAGCCGGGCGCCACGACCTCGACCGCGACACGCACGCCCAGGCGGTCTCGCAACTTGCTCTCGACGGCACCCTGGAGTTGCGGCCAGTCCGCGGGCGGCGCCTCGCCCACCACCGAGAGCACCAGCTCGTCGCGGTCTTCCCGACGAACGGCCCGCACGAACCAGTCCGGGGCCACACCCGGCACCGACAGGGCGATGTCGCCCACCGCCTCGGGCCACACGTTCACCCCGCGGAGCTTGACCATGTTGTCGCCCCGGCCGGCGAAGGGGGCCATGCGCCGCAGCCAGCTGCCGCACGCGCACCGCTCGCGCGGATAGAGGTAGGAGAGGTCCTTGATGTCGTAGCGGAACTGCGGGCTGCCGCTCTTGTACAGCTCGGTGATGCAGATCGAACCGAGCTCACCGTCGGGCAGGCGCTCACCGGTCTCGGGATCGACGATCTGCACGATGAAGGCGTCCTCGAAGATGTGGAGGCCGTCGTGCGCCGGGCACTCGACCGAGACCCACTGCACCTCGTGGAACCCGTAGCTGTCGAAGCACTCGGCGTCGAAGGTGGACTCGAGACGACCACGATCGCCGATGTTGGGCAGTGCCCGGATCTTGAGGTCGGCCGGTCCGTAGCCCATCTCGGCGGCCACGTCGGCGAGGCGCAGCAGGTAGTCGCCGGTGGTGAGGATGGCGGTGGCGCCGTACTCGACGGCCAGCTCGACCTGGCGCTCGCTGCTGGTCACGTTGCCGGTGCCGGTGGTGACGACGACGCAGTTGAGCCACCGGTGGAGCGCTTCGTCGAAGATGAAGGCGCCGTTGTGGGTGCCGTAGGCCCAGGCGTTGAGCACCACGTCGCCGGGGCGGATCCCCTGGGCGTAGAGGGCGCGGGCGGTGAGCAGGGCCCCGACCTCTCGATCCCACTGCGTGTAGAAGGTGGGCCGGCTCTTGCCGGTCGTGCCGCCCGACATGAAGACCCGCATCGGCTCGGCCAGCGCCTGGTGGGGCAGCACGGCCTGGTAGTCACCCCACGGCGGGTGGGCCTCGATGCTGCGGCGGATGTCGTCGACGTCGTAGGAGGGGGCCCGCCACAGGTCCTCGAGCGAGGTGATGGATCGGGGGTCGAACCCGACCTCGGACCACCGACGGGCGAAGAAGGGGACCCGTTCGGCGGCCAACGCCCGCTGGCGCAGGCGCACCAGCTGGCGGCGCTCGATCTCCTCGGGATCGGCGAACCAGCCCGACTCGAAGTACTCGGGGGGCGGCTCGAAGGCCCGCACCACGTCGTCGAGGTCGACGGCCTGGTGGGGCCGCCGGATGCCGATGCTCACGCCGACGCCGACGCCGGCTCGTCGAGCAGGCCCTCGGGGTAGTGCGAGGCCGGGAACCGGTAGAAGTCGACCGGGTTGTCCCAGAGGATCTTGCGCTTGGACTCGTCGGTGATCTGGTCGGGCAGCAGACCGAGGAACTCGTCGACGGTGTGGGGGTACTTGGAGTCCGGGTGGGGGAAGTCGGACTCGAACAGGATGCGGTCGTCGCCCATCCAACGGATGACGTCGGCGACGAACGGGTCCTCGCACTCGGTGGAGATCCAGCAGTTGCGGCGGAAGTAGTCGGTGGCCGACATGGTGAGCTCGGGGAACTCCTTGCCGGCCAGCTCGAGGTGCTCGTCGATGCGGTGCAACCACGACGGCAACCAGCCGCACCCGGCCTCGAGGTACGCCACCCGCAGCCGGGGGTACCGCTCGAAGACACCGTGGGTGATCATCGAGAGGCAGGCACCCATGGCTTCGAAGGGGTGCACCACGGTGTGCCACTCGTTGTAGGAGTGGAAGCGGTCGGAACCGAAGGTGACGCCGCGCAGACCCATGAACTCGTGGGTGGAGAACGTGACGTCGAGGTCCTGGATCAGCTCCCAGATGGGGTCGTAGTAGCGGTCGCCCAGGGTTCGCTTGTTGAACTCGCCGGGTCGGGCCCAGAAGGCGCGCACGCCCAGCTCGTCGTAGGCGTAGCGGATCTCGGCGACCGCCCGGCTCACGTCGTTGAGGGGCACGGGCGAGGCCACGTGCACCCGCTTGCCGGAGGCCTCGCGCATGTCGGCGCCCCACTGGTTGTAGGCGCGCACCATGGCGGCCTGCAGCTCGGGGTCGATGCCCTCGACCCACAGGTCGTACTCGGGGCCGTAGATGACCGAGAGGTCGATGCCGTCGATCTGCAGCGCATCGGCCACCGCGTCGCCGGAGAAGCCGCGCGTCACGCAGTCGCCGAACTTGGCGATCATGTCGTCGGCCGTCCAGTCGATGTAGCGCTGGAACCGCCCGTAGAGCGACGTGTCGTGCTGGCTCCACTTCCCGTCGACGGTGACCGGGTTGTAGGCCTCCCATCCCTCGATGGGTTGGCGCAGTCCGATGCGATCACGGAAGCGCTCGGGCAGGTAGCGCTGCCACATGTCCTTCGGGTAGATGACGTGGGCGTCGGCGTCGAAGACCTTGAATCCGTTCTTCACCTGGTGTTCCCCTTGGGTGTCGTGGCGTGCGGGCTGCACGCCTGCGTCTGGTCGTGCGTCTGGTTGCGGCCGGCGTTCACGACGCCACCTCCACCGCGGCATCGCCCTCGAGGACGTCGATGAGGCGGCCGACGGCGTCGTCGAGGCGGGCGAGCTCGGCGTCGTCGAGCGGGGCGAGCACCCGCGCCCTCTCGCGGGCGTAGGCCTGCTGGGCCCGGCGCACGAGGTCGAGACCGGCGTCGGTGAGGCCGACCACCACTCGGCGGCGGTCGCTCGGATCGGGGCGGCGCACCACGAGGCCGGCGGCCGCCAGCCGGTCGACGATCTGGGTGATGCCCCCCGTGGACCGAAGGGTCAGATCGGCGAGCTCCCCCGCGGACAGCTCGTGCGGTTCGCCCGCCAGGTCGAGCACCCGGAGCACCGAGAAGTCGATGAAGCGGAGCCCGAACGGGTCGAGGCAGCGGTGTTGGAAGCCCTCCACGAGCAAGGTGGCGCGGGCCAGGCGGGTGAACAGGCCCGTCGGGCCACGGTCGGCGAGGTAGCGCTCGAGCTCTCGTTCCACCTCGCCCCCTCCTTGCGGGATCGCCCCTCGGCACCGCCCCCGATGCCCGTCGCCGGCATCATCACAGGCTCAAGACTCTTACACCTAAGAGACCATGCGCCCGATCTCCCGTCAAGGACACCCGCGCCCCCTCGGGTGGGGCGAGGACTCCACCGACGCTCAGACGCGACGCAGCAGCCGGAGCGAACCGGTCGCCGAGACCTCGTCGAAGTGCCCCGACTCGAGCGCCCGGCAGTAGATCTCGTAGGGCGGCCGACCCCCGTCGGCAGGGTCGGGGAAGACGTCGTGGATGGCCAACAGACCACCGGATTCCACCCAGGGCGTCCACAACTCGTAGTCGCGGTGCGCCGGCTCCGATCCGTGGCCGCCGTCGATGAAGAGCAGGGACAGCTCGATCCGCCACCGGGAGCCGACCGTGGGCGAGTCGCCGACGATCGCCACCACGTTCGGTTCCAGGCCGGCGTCGTGCACCGTGCGCCGGAAGCGGGGCAGCGTGTCGATGCGCCCGACCTCGGGGTCGACCAGATCCGGCTCGTGCCACTCCCACCCCGGTTGGTTCTCCTCGGAGCCCCGGTGGTGGTCGAGGGCGAACAGCACGGTGTCGCGGGCCTGGGCGGCGGCCCCCAGGTAGACGGCGGACTTGCCGCAGTAGCTGCCGATCTCGAGCATCGGCGACGCACCCTGCGCCACGAGGAGGGCGGCCTCGTACAGGGCCAGCCCCTCGTCGGGGGGCATGAACCCACGGGCGGCCTCGGCCGCCGAACGGAGTCGGGGATCCATGGTCATCGCGTCGGGGTGCGGGCGTGCTCGAACGGCACCGACCAGAGCCCGCTCACGCCTCGTCGGGGGTGTCGTCTTCGTAGATCTCGACGTGGAAGAGCTTGTCGAAGAGGAAGAAGCGCAGCACCCACAAGATGCCGAACGCCGACAACTGGACGAAGAGGATGGCCACCCGGTTGGTCGTGTAGTTCTGCGCGACCGAGATGAAGCCGGTGGACATGATCAGGCCGGTGAAGGTGAAGATCCAGAACGGGAGGATCTCCTTCTTCCACAGGCTCTTGCCCCGCTTCTGCCAGACCCACGCCCGGCTCATGTAGTAGGCGGGGACCGCACCGATGGCCACCGACGTGACGTTGGCGTAGGTGGGCCGCATCCACTTCTGGAGCAGGAACAACATGCCGGCGCCGACGATGACGTTGACGACCGACACCATCACGTAGCGCGGGCCTTTGGTCTTGATCTTGAGAAAGACCGAAGCCAGCAGGCTGTTCGCCTCAGCGGGTGGCTGGCTCACGGCGTCGGCCGTGTGGGGCTCGGTTCTCACGTACGGCACGACTCCTGCGCGACGGCGGACGATGCAGCGTACCCGTGCCCCGGCCGAACTGTCAGACCACGCTCGGTGAGCGGCCACGGTGCGTGGCGGGCCGCACGGTACCCTCGGCGCCGATGCGTCCCCCGTCCCGTACCTCGCCATCCGCCCGTGCGCGCGGCCTCGTCGCCGTCGTCGCCCTGCTCGCCGCCGCCTGCTCCGGAGCCGACGATGGCGAGGGGGCGTCGACGACCACGGCCGTCACCACCTCGTCCGAAGGGTCCGACACCACCGCTCCCGACCCCGGCCCGGGTCCGACCGAGATCACCACCACCATCACGTTGGCCCCCGTCGTCGACGGCCTCGACCAACCGACGGCCATGGCGCCCCGTCCGGGCCACAGCGACCTGTGGATCACCGAGCAGGGCGGGGCCGTGCGCCGGGTCGACAGCACCGCCGGCACCGATCCGCTGAGCGGGCAGCCCGGGCCGACCCGCTACGAGCTCGACCCCGAGCCCGTGCTCGACCTCGGCGACCTCACCGAGGCGGGCGGTGAGCAGGGGCTGCTGGGCATCGCCTTCAGCTCCGACGCCCAGCGGCTCTACCTCCACCACACCAGCCCGGACGGCGATGTGGTGGTGGCCGAGTACCGCATCGAGGAGTCCCCCGACGGCGATCCCCGGGTCGACGCGGAGTCGCGACGGGTCCTGCTCACCATCCCCCACTCCGAGTTCCCGAACCACAACGGCGGCCAGCTCGCCACCGGACCCGACGGCTTCTTGTACGTCGGGGTCGGCGACGGGGGCGGCGCCGGCGACCCGCTGGCCAACGGCCAGGACCCCGGCACCCTGCTCGGAGCCATCTCCCGGATCGACCCGGAGGCACCAGGCCCCGACCGTCCCTACGCCGTTCCCGAGGCCAACCCCTTCGCCGACGGCGAGGGCGGGGCCCCCGAGGTCTACCTCTACGGGGCCCGCAACCCCTGGCGCTTCAGCTTCGACACCGCCACCGGCGACCTCTGGGTGGCCGACGTCGGCCAGAACGAGATCGAGGAGATCAACTGGTTGCCGGCTGCCGACGGCGCCGGTCTCGGCGCCAACCTCGGGTGGGACTGGTTCGAAGGCGACCGGCCCTACCGCGACGGCGATGCCCCTGACGGTCTCGTCGACCCCTTGTTCACCTACGACCATTCGGGTGACAATTGCTCGGTGACCGGCGGCTACGTCTATCGGGGGGAGGCGATCGAGTCACTCGACGGCGTCTACGTCTTCGGCGACTACTGCGGCGGTGACGTCCGTGGCCTCCTGGCCCGCAACGGCGTCGTGCTCGACGAGCGTTCCCTCGGCGCCCAGGTGCCCGGCCGAGCGCTGGTCAGCTTCGGCCAGGACGACGACGGTGAGCTCTACGTGCTGGCCGGCACCGGCGAGCTGCTCAAGGTCGTCGAGGGCTGATCGATGACCGACCTGGCCGCGCCCGCCCGGTCGGTCCCCTCCGATCCGCGCGGCCGTGCGGCGCGGCGCCTGAGCGACGGCTCCAGCCTCGCCTGGTGGCGCGAGCTGCTCCTGGTCGGGGTGCTCTACCTCGTCTACGAGACGGCCCGGAACCTCTCGACGTCGACACCCGAGCGGGCGTTCGACAACGCCCGGCGCGTCATCGACTGGCAACGGGCGGTCAACCTCTGGCACGAGCTGCCCGCCCAGGAGTGGGCGTTGCAGTACACACCGATGATCGTGGCCGCCAACTACTTCTACGGTTCGGCCTACATCGTGGTCACGGTGCTGGGGCTCGTGTTCCTGTACCGGATGTACCCCGACGACTACCCGCTCTGGCGCAACACCCTGGCCATCGGCACCCTGCTCGGCCTGGTCGGCTTCGCCACCTTCCCCCTCATGCCGCCTCGCCTCCTCGACGAGTTCGCCGGGGGCCAACCCTTCGGGTTCGTCGACACCCTCATCTCGTACCCCACCTTCTGGTCCTTCGACTCCGCCGCCCTGCAGGCGGTCTCGAACCAGTACGCGGCCATGCCGTCGCTGCACTGCGGCTGGGCGTTCTGGGCCATGTGGGTCTTCTGGCCCCGCGTCCGCACCTGGTGGGGCAAGGCCCTCGCCGTCGCCTACCCGGCGGCCACCATCTACGTGGTGGTCATCACCGCCAACCACTACCTGCTCGACGCGGCGGGCGGGCTGGTGGTGTTCGCCGTGGCCTACGCGATCGCCCGGGGCGTCACCCGCGCCGGTCGCCGGCCAGCGGTGCCGGCTCCCGAACCTGTCGGGCCATAGCGAGGCGATACGCCTCGACATTGCGGCCCACCACGACCGACCAGTCGACGGGTGACGGCTCCCTACGGTTGTGCTCGGCGATCCGGCGGCGCAGATCGGCGTCGACGACGATGCGCCGCAGCTGATCGACCATGTCGCGGTCACTGACGGCCAGGAGGCCCTCGCGGCCGTGCTCGACGAACTCCCGGATGCCGGTTCGCGCCTTGGCCACGACCGGGAGGCCGGCACAGCGGGCCTCGAGCGCGGCGATGCCGAAGGACTCGAGGTTGGCCGGAGCGACGAAGGCATCGGCCGCGGCGTAGAAGCCCTTGATCTCGTCGCGGGTGCGGCGTCCCACCAGCTCGACGACGCCGGTCAGGCCGTTGGTGCGCACGTACTTCTCGAGCTGGCCGAGCTCGGGGCCATCGCCGATGACGACGAGGCGCAAGCTGAGGTCGACCGGGAGCGACTCGTTCACCTGACGGATGATCTTGAGGAGCTGGAGCGGGCGCTTGCGCGGAGCCAGGCGCATGACCGACACCAGCGTCACCACCCCGGGCCGAGGAGGAGCGGACGGAACGCGCCAGGCCGCCTCGTCGATGCCGTTGGGGAGCACGATGACGGGGTGGCCCGGACCGGCGATGCGGCGCAGCGGCTGGGCGGCCACGTCGCTGACCGCGGACAGCACGATCGGCCAGCGCGACCAGCCCACGGCCCGATCGAGACCGGCGAAGAGCGGGGTGGCGTAGCTCCACATGCAGTGCAGCGTCACCACGCTCGGGATCCCGAGCGCCTGCGCCCGTCGCAGGGCCAGGTACACCATCGGCGAGGCGATGCCGCCGTGGAAGTGGGCGACGTCGACCTCCTCCTCGAGGAGCAGGTCGGTGACCAGCCGGAAGGTGCGGGGGGTGAAGGGGACGTCGAAGGGCAGCAGCGGGACGTCCATGCGCCGCACCCGCACACCGTCGACCTCGTCGGGGCCGGCGGTCGGCGTCACCGCGACCACGTCGTGGCCCTGGGCGCGGAGGTTGCGAGCCAGGTCGTGAGCCTGCATCTCGATGCCACCGAGGCGGGGCACGTAGCAGTCCGAGACGATCCCGACCTTCAGCGGGCCGCCGCTGCCGTCGGGGGCAGGGCTGCTCTGGGACCGGGCCGACACGGGCGCTCACCGTAGTGCGCACCCGCCCCCGTCTCGCCCGGGCGCACCCGGGCGCGGCGCCGGTCGGCTCCTCGGCGCCCTCCCCCCGCCCTGCCACAATGGGGGCGGTGACCGCTCGCACGCTCGTGGCCTTCCACGCCCACCCGGACGACGAGGCGTTGCTCACCGCCGGCACCCTGGCCCGAGCGGTGCGCGAGGGCCACCGGGTGGTGCTGGTGCTGGCCACCCGGGGTGAGGTCGGCACCGTCGCCGAAGGAGTGCTCGGCGGGGACGAGGACCTGGCCGCCCTCCGCAGCGCCGAGGCGGGCCGGTCCGCCGCCGCCCTCGGGGCCGACCTGGTGTTCCTCGGCTACGCCGACTCGGGCCTGGCCTCCGACACCGAGGGCCGCTGGCCGGAGGGCTCGCTCTGCGCGGCGCACGTCGACGAGGTCGCCGCCCGACTGGCGGAGGTGCTCGAGACCGAGGGGGCCGACCTCCTCGTCGCCGACGACCGCAACGGTGGCTACGGGCACCCCGACCATCGCCGGGTGCACGAGGTGGCCGTCCGGGCGGCCGCCCGGACGGGCGTGGCCTTCTTCGAGGCGACGATCGACCGCGAGTTCCTCTCGGGGGGCATCGCCCTTGCCGAGCAGATGGGCGTCGAGGTCCCGTCCGGCTTCGTCCCTCCGGACGTCTCGTCGTGGTACACGCCGGCGGCGGAGATCACCCATGCCGTCGACGTCGCCGCCGACCTGCCCGCCAAGCGGGCGTCGATGGAGGCCCACGCCAGCCAGACCACCGGGGCGCCGGACACCGTGCGCACCCTGGCCGTCTTCCTCGGTCTGCCCGACGAGATCTTCGCCCTGGCCTTCGGCACCGAGTGGTTCGTGGCCCGGGGCCGTCCCACCGAGCCACGAGCCCCGTGGCTGTTCCCCGACCCCTCGGAGCCGGGCCCGTCGTGAGCCCCTCCCCCCACTCCGGGGACGACGAGGACCCCGACATCGGCCAGGCGATCGACATCGACCGCACCGACGCCATCGCCGTCGTCGAGCACGAGCTGCACCGCAAGTCGACCCGCCGCCGGGTGGTCGAGGCCCTGGTCTCGCTCACCGTCGTGGCCGTGTTCTTCACCTTCGTGATCCCGGCGGTGAGCGACGCCCACTACTCCGAGATCTGGCGCGAGCTCGACCGGCTCACCTGGCTGCAGGTGGCGGGCCTCACCGCGGTGTGGATCACCTCCATGTTGCTCTACACCGGCGTGCTCACGACGTCTCTGCCCGGCCTCACCCACCCTCAGGCCCTCACGGTCAACTTCGCCGGCAGCGCCGTCTCCAACGTGGTGCCCTTCGGTGGTGCCGTCGGGGTGGGCGCCACCTACGCCATCTGCCTCTCGTGGGGCTTCCGCATGACGTCGATCACCCTGTCGATCCTGGTGTCGGGCATCTGGAACGTCTTCGCCAAGCTCGGCCTGCCCCTGGTGGCCCTCGCCCTGCTGGTCGGGATGGGGCTCTCGAGCGGCCACACCCGCAGCCTCCTCGTACCCACGGTGCTCGGCCTCGCCGTCCTCGTCGCCGCGGTCACCGTGCTCGTGCTGATCCTGCGCAGCGAACCTCTGGCGGTGCGCATCGGTGAGCTGGGCCAGCGGCTGGCCACCCCGGTGGCTCGACGGCTGCGCCGCTCGTCCGCGCCCGACGTGGCCGTGGCCGTCGTCGAGTTCCGCCACCGCAGCATCGGTCTGTTGCGGACCCGTTGGCTGCCGCTGACCCTCTGGATGCTGGCCTACAACCTCACCCAGTACCTGCTGCTGCTCGGCTGCGTGCGGGCCATCGGCGTCGACAACGCCGAGCTCGGCTGGGCCCAGGTGTTCGCCGCCTTCGCCTTCGCCCGCCTGCTCGAGACCATCCCGCTCACCCCCAGCGGGGTGGGGTTCGTGGAGGCCGGCGCGGTCGCCGCCCTCATCGGCTTCGGTGGCGGGGCCGCCGGCTCCACCGCGGCGGTCTTCTGCTTCCGGGGCTTCACCTACCTCGCCGAGATCCCGCTCGGTGCGGTCGGCTGGCTCACGTGGACGACCCGACGTTCCTGGCGTCGCCCACCGCGCTCGAGGACGGAGACCCCCGAGGCGGTCGGTGCCCCCGGCCCCTGATCGGACTCGGCGGCTGATCAGCCGTCCGTCGCGGCCCGCACCGCGGTCAGCAGCTCGTCCATGGCCTGGCGGCGGGCCGGACCCGCTCCGAGGTGGAGGTCGGGGACGACGACCTCGGCGACGCCGGCGGCACCCCAGTCCCCCACCAGGTCGGCGAAGGCCGTCGCCGGACCGGCGAACGCGGCCCGGGGGGCGGACCGCTCCACGAAGGCCCGAGCCTCGGACCGGTCGTCGGTGAGCTTCACCAGCGCCTGAACGCTGCGTTGCACCCCGGCCGGGTCACGGCCGAGGGCCTCGCACCGCTCGTCGAGGACCGTCGACCGGGCCCGCAGGGCGTCGGGCAGGGCCCACGTGTTCCACACGTCGGCGTGGCGCGCCACCACTCCCAGCATGCGGTCGCCCTTGGCGCCGACGAGCAGAGGCAGGCGGGGTTGGACGGGCTTGGGCTCGGCCACCGCGTCGGTGAGGGTCACGAAGCGGCCGGTCACGGACGTGCGCTCGTCGCGGAGCAGACCCGTGATGGCGGCGCAGGTCTCGTCGAGCAGGCGCACCCGGTCTCCCGGCGACGGGAGCTCGATGCCGTACTGCTCGTGCTCGTTGCGCTGCCAGCCGGCTCCGAGACCCAGCGTGAGGCGGCCCGAGCTGAGGTGGTCGACCGTGCCGGCCCACTTGGCGACGACCGCGGGGTGGCGGTAGGTGGCCGACAGCACGAGCGTGCCGACCCGTACCCGCTCGGTGACGGCGGCCAGCGCGGCCACGGTGGCGGTGGCCTCCCAGGTGGGGCCGTCCTCGGCGCCGAACTGCACCCCGTCGCCCATGAAGTGGTCGGCGACGTAGACGCCGTCCCAGCCGGTGACGTCGGCGTGGGCGGCGGTCTCGAGGACCGACGACCAGGGCTGCTGGGCGAGGGGCCAGATGCACAGGCGCATGTGCGTAGTCTGACCGCCATGGGGGACCTCTTCGACGCGAACTCGATCCTGCTCACCGACAAGGTCGCCGTCGTCACCGGCGCGGCCCAGGGCATCGGTGAGGCGACCGCCCGCCTCTTCGCCCGGTGCGGGGCATCGCTGTCGGTGTGCGACCGCGACGCCGACGGACTGGCCGACACCGTCGCCGGGCTCCGGGAGCTGGGGGCCGA
This sequence comes from Rhabdothermincola salaria, assembly GCF_021246445.1. Classification (NCBI taxonomy): domain Bacteria; kingdom Bacillati; phylum Actinomycetota; class Acidimicrobiia; order Acidimicrobiales; family Iamiaceae; genus Rhabdothermincola; species Rhabdothermincola salaria. The sequence continues at coordinate 806,926 of NZ_JAJQXW010000002.1, read as the reverse complement.
CGTGCACGCCGACGTGCTCGACGTGCGCGACAGCGAGGCGGTCGACGCCCACGTGGCCGCCACCGTCGAGCGCTTCGGCCACGTCGACGTGCTGGTCAACAACGCCGGGGGCACCTTCGTGAGCTCCTTCCTCGACGTGTCGGCCAAGGGTGAGGCGTCCCTCGTGGCCGAGAACTTCGGGCAGGTCACCCACTTCATCCGCGCCGTCGTGCCCCACATGACCGACGGCGGCTCGATCATCAACCTCACCTCGATCGAGGCCCACCAGGCCGGGCCCGGCTTCGCCGTGTACGCCGCCATGAAGACGGCCGTGTCGAGCCTCTCGAAGTCCCTGGCCCTCGAGTTCGGGAGTCGTCGGATCCGCGTCAACAACATCGCGTCCGACGCCCAGCCGAGCGGCGGCGAGAAAGGGGCGCGCGACGCCATGCTCGCCAGCGAGCCCGAGTTCCTCCCCGCCTACGTGCCACCGCTGGGGTTCTTCGGCACCCCCGAGGACTCGGCGGCCGCCGCGCTGTTCCTCGCCAGCCCGCTGTCGAGGTTGATCACGGGGACCACCATCCACGTCGACGGGGGCAACTGGGCCGCGGGCGGATGGCACCGCCCCGACGACACCACCGCCGACGTCCGCGACTCCCTGTAGCCACGAGCTGACCGGCCTCGACCGCCGGGCCGATCGTCCCCCGCCGGCCGCCCCCGAGCCCGACCCACGGTAGGTTCGGCGCCCATGGACGACATCTGGGGGATCTCGGGCAAGGTCGTGGTCGTGGTCGGCGCCGGCGGCGGGGGCATCGGCACCGCCATCGCCCGTCACGTCGGTCGAGCCGGGGCCACCGTCGTGGCCGTCGACGTCGACGCCGACAAGCTGCGGCTGGCCACCGACGCGCTGGCCGCCGACGGCTCCGAGCACCTGGGCATCGTGGCCGACGGACGTGACCGCGACGCCGTGGCCGACGTCGTGGCCCGAGCCGGCGCCCTCGGCCCGCTCCACGGCGGGGTCCAGGTGGCCGGCGGCATGTGGCCACCGCAGTGGGCGCCGTTCGCCAGCGACGACCCCGCCTTCGACGACGTCATGGCCCTCAACTTCGGGGTCACCGTCAACGCCACGCGGGCCATCGGCACCCGGCTCGTCGAGCAGGGCGAGGGTGGCGCCATCGTGCACATCGCCACGGTCGCCGCCCTCAACGCCATGCCCTACGCCGGGGCCTACGCCGCCGCCAAGGCCGCCGTGCTGTCGCTGACCCGCACGCTGGCCGTCGAGTGGGGCCGCCACGACATCCGGGTCAACGCGGTCGCCCCCGGATCGATCGCCACCCCCAAGAGCGCCTCCACCCGCGCACCCGGCGACACCGACGGCGACGACCTGCTGGTCATCCCCATGCGCCGCCGAGGCACGGCCGACGACATCGCCGCTTCCACCCTCTTCCTGCTCTCGGAGCAGGCCGGCTACGTCACCGGCCAGTGCCTCGCCGTCGACGGCGGCACGTCGGTGCGCCCGGCGGTCAACGACGCCGACGAGCTTCCCGTGTTCGTGCACAACCAGGAGCTGCGGGACCGCCTCACCGGGCGGAGCTGAGACAGGGTCCGCCCGAGCGGCGGGCTCAGGTCGCCTTCACGCCGTCGAAGAGGACCGCCAGGTACGAGTCCGCGATCGTCTGGCTGGCCGTGGGGCCACCGTCGCTCAGGTACTGCACCGTGGCCCAGATGGCGCCCTTGATGAACACCCAGACCATCTCGGGATCGACGTCGGCCCGGAACACGCCCTCGTCGACACCGCGCTGCAGCACCCCGACCCACAACCGGGCGATGTGGGCACCGGTCTCCTGCAGATAGGCGAACCGGGGGATCTGCTGGAGGTAGTAGCTGTCGTTGTTGGCCAGGGTGATGGCCGCCCGGTTCTCGATGAGGCCTTCGAACTGGACGTGCACGAGGGTGCGAAGCGTCGACTCGACGTCGTCGCCGGCGGCGATGACCGCCTCGTACCGGCCCACGAGCGTGGTGAGGAAGGTCGACAGGATCTCGTCGACCATGGCCTCCTTGGACTCGAAGTGGTGGTACAAGCTGCCGGCGAGGATGCCGGAGGCGTCGGCGATCTCTCGGACCGTGGCGTTGACGTAGCCCTTGCGAGCGAAGATCTCGGCCGCGGTGGCCAGGATCTCGGCCCGCCGGTCCGAGACGTTGGCCCCCGCCGCGCCGCTGCGTCCCCGACCCCGGGCACCGGACGTGGTCGAAGCGGCGCTCACCACCGCAGCCTAACGGGCGTCAGGTTCACAGGCCGGTGAAGCGGCCGCCGCTGACCACGAGGGTCTGTCCGGTGACGTAGCGCGCGGCGTCGCTGCACAGGAACACCGACGGAGGCCCGATGTCGGCGGCGGGATCGCCGAACCAGCCCAGGGGGATCAGGGCCCGGAGGCGCTCGTGCATGGACGGGTCGACGGTGAAGCGGTTCTCGAGCGCCGGGGTGACGGCCAGTGGGGCCACGCCGTTGACCCGGATGCCGTCGGGGCCCCACTCGCGGGCCAGGGCCTTCACGAACCCCCGCTGGCCGGCCTTCACCATGCTGTAGAAGCCGAGCGGACCCGAGCCGTCGATGCCGGCCGGCGAGACCATCAACAGGTAGGCACCGCGGGAGCGGGCCAGATGGGGGTGGGCGACCCGAGCCAGGCGGAAGGCGGCGGTGAGCGCCACCGAGGCGTGCTCCTGCCAGAGGTCGAGCGAGGCCGTCTCGAGCTCGACCGGCTCGCTCGAGCGGTTGCTGGTGGCGTTGTGGACCACGGCGTCGAGGCGGCCGTGGGCCGCGACCAGGTCCTCGACCGAGCCTCGCACCTGGTCGGGGTCGGTGACGTCGCCGCGCAGGACCATCGCCGGGGGTCCCCCGAGGGTGGCGATCTCGGCCGCGACCGCCTCGCCGCCCTCGGGCCGGCGCACGCCGAGACCGACCGTGGCCCCGGCCGCGGCGGCGGCCAGGGCCACCCCTCGGCCCACGCCGGCCGCCGCGCCGGTGACGAGCACCACCCGGCCGTCGAGCAGGCCGTCGATGCCGAGCTCGGTGGGGCTGGGGGCGGCGCCGGAGTCGGGGTCGACGGGGGCGACCTCGTCGGGGCTCATGGCTGCATCACCGTCCCGGCGTCGGCCCCCAGGGTGGCGCCGGTGAGGGCTCGCCCGTCCGGGCCGCCGAGCATGGCCGCCAGGGCGGCGGCGTCGTCGAGGGGATCGTGGCCCGACAGCGAGGCGGGGCCGAGCGACGGCACGTGGGCTCCTTCGGGGGCGAGATCGCCGAGGAAGGCGTCGAGGGGCACGAGCACCACGTTCACCGTGATGCCGCGGGCGCCCCAGCGGCGGGCGGCCACCTTGGCCATGAGCCGGATGGACTCGACCGCGGTGCACATGGGCACCAGGCCGGGCACGCCGATGGCGGCCACGGAGGGCAGGACGACCACGACGGTCCCCCCGTCGGGCAGGTGGTGGTGGGCGTGCTGGAGCACCTGCAACGCCACTCGCACCGATCGCTCACCGGCGCCGTCCCATTGCTCGTCGGAGTGCTCGACGAGCGGGCGGGCCACGGCCGCGGCCGGATCGAGGTGGGCCAGCACCACCGAAGCCGGGGCCCCGAGCTCGTCGACGACCACATCGAAGGCGGCGCCCGGGCTCATCGCCGCGCAGGGATCGATGCGCCCCACCGTCTCGCCTCTCGAGGTGAGGCGTTCGGCCAGGCCCTCGGCAGCGGCGGTCGATCCGACGACGATGGTCGGTCCCCTCTCGTCAGCCGCCACGAGTCGACCCTCCGGTGTGTGCCCCCATCGATTCCATCCTCGCAGTCTGGCGCGGGCGACGGGCCCGAGCCGCCCCGAGCCCAAATGGGCGTTAGGGGCAACTGCCCTAGGATGACCCGGTGGACGCCCGCCAGCAACGACGCACCCTGCGCTCGACGCTCATGGGTGTCTTCGTCACCGCCTGGCCGTCGGTCATCCTCATCGCCGCCCTGCCGGCCATCGCCGACGACCTCGACACCAGCGCATCCACCCTGGCCTGGGTCATCACCCTGCCGCTGCTCATCTCGTCGGTGCTGCTGCCCACCTTCGGCCGCCTCGGCGACCTGCACGGCCACCGCAAGGTCTTCCTGTGGGGCCTCGGGCTCAGCATCATCACCGCCGGGCTGACCGCCGTCGCCTGGGACGCCTGGTCGCTGATCTTCTTCCGCACCCTCAGCCAGACCGCCGGTGTGGCCACCATGCCGACCGCGATCGCGCTCATCATGGCGGCCTTCCAGCCGACCGACCGTCCCCGGGCGCTGGGCCTCTGGTCGTTCGTGACCGCCGGGTCACCGGCGCTCGGCCTGCTGTTCGGCGGTCCCCTCATCGCCGCGGTGGGGTGGCGTGGCGTGTTCGTGCTGCAGTTCGTGGCGGCCGCCGCGTTCTTCCCGATCTGCCGCAGCTGGCTCGAGGAGACCGCGCTCGCCAAGCGGGTCCGCTTCGACGTCGCCGGCGGGGTGTCGTTGATGATCGCCAGCGGGTCGGTGCTGTTCTTCTTCGACCGGGCCTCCGAGTGGGGGTGGGGGCACCCCTCGCTGCTCATCACCGGGCTCGTCTTCCCCGTCGCCACCGTCCTCTTCATCCGGGCCGAACGGCGCACCACCGACCCCCTGCTCCCGCTCGACCTGCTCCGCTCGCGCCGCTACACCGCCCCCCTGATCGCCGAGCTGTTCGCCCAGGTCGCCGGCAACGGCGCCTTCTTCATCGCGCCCCTGCTGCTGACCGAGGTGTTCGACACGACCGTGGCCCGCACGGCCATGTTGATGCTCCCCCTCCCCCTCGGCATGGCCGCCGGCTCACCCGTCGGTGGCCGCTTCGCCGTCCGGTTCGGCGAACGGGCCGGGGCCATCCTCGGGGCGGCCGCCATGACCGCCGCCATGGCCTTGTTCCTCGTCGGCTACAGCTTCGAGCTGCTGGGCGTCTTCGTCGGTGGACTGGTCGTCATGGGTCTGTCGCACGGCATGCTCCGCCCGGCCACCGCGTCGGCCGCCGGGAACGCCCTGGCCCCGGAGTTCTTCGGCGTGGGAATGGCCACCATGCGCATGACCTCGCAGCTGGGCGGCGCCGTCGGCATCAGCGTCGCGGTCACGGCGCGTAGCCTCGGAGGCTTCGGTGCCTTCTACGTCGTCGGCATCGGCGTCGCCGCGACCGCCGTGGTGGCCACGACCTTCATCATCTCCCAACGCCATCCCGCCACCGACGCCGAGCGCGCCACGGCGGAGGAGAAGGTCGAGACCGAGTCCGCCCTCACCACCATGCCCGCCTTCGAGGGCTGAAGGAGCACCCCCCGTGACCGAACCCGGCCTGCTCTACCTGCACACCTGGCTCGAGCCCGAGGTCGACGAGCGCTTCTCGTCATGGTGCAACACGCACCACGCCGAGCACCTCGCCGTCCCCGGCTTCCGGCGAGTGCGTCGCGGCAAGCTGGTCGCCAGCGAGGCCACCGACCCCCCGCGCTTCCTCACCGTCTACGACCTCGACGACGTCGGCGTGCTCCACAGCGACGACTACGAGGCCTACCGCCAGAGCTCCAGCGGGCTGCCGGCCGACCTGGCACCCGAGCTCCGCTTCGCCCGCTCCGAGGGCACCGAGGTGGGCCGCTTCGGACCCGTTGGCCGAGTCGACGTCGACGACACCCTGGTCGAGAGCGGGCCGGCCGTGCTCACCCTGTTCCTCTCCGCCGAACGACCCGCCGGCCAGTCCCAGGCCCTGCTCGACGACCTCGACGACGTGGCCGCCGCCGTGGCCGCCCTCGACGGCATCACCCTCGTGCGCCGCATCAGCACCGCCAACGGCGACCACGTGATGGTGGCCGAAGTCGCCGACACCGAGGCGATCGACCCCACCGAGCTCCCCCGCCCCGGAGCAGCCACCCCCGACGAGGCCTGGGGCCTCTACGAGCTGGAGCACACGGCCACCCCGTGACCCCCGGCAGCCACGACCCGTCACCGACCCCCTCCGACCCTGCGGCCGGTCTGGAGGTCACCGACCTCGACGTCTTGATGGTCTGCTCGGGCAACACCTGCCGCTCGCCCATGGCGATGGCGTTGCTCGACCACCACCTGCGCCGGCGCGGCGTGCTCGCCCGCGTGCACTCGGCCGGCACCTTGGGCTGGGGCGGGCCGGCCACCGCCAACTCGGTGACCGTCCTGGCCGAACGGGGCATCGCGCTCGACCACCACATGAGCCGCCGCATCGACGCCGGCATGGTCGTCGGAGCCGATCTGGTGCTGGGCATGACCCGCGACCACGTCGGCGGCTCGCTCATCCACGACCCCACCGCCGTCGACCGGGCGTTCATCATCGGCGAAGTGGTCCGCCTGGCCGAGCGGGTCGGCCCTCCCGAGCCGGGACGGCCGCTGCGCGACTGGACCACCGAGCTGGCGGCCCGACGCGAACCGGGTCGGCCCCCCGGACGCCTGGCCGACGAGGTGGCCGACCCCGTGGGCGAGCCGCTCGACGTGTACCGCCGCACTGCGGAACGCCTCGACGGCCTCACCGAGGCCATCGCCGACCTCCTGGTCGGTTCGATGCGCCACCAACCCACGGCCTGACCCGCGCGTCCCGTCTCCTCCGGCGACGGACCGGACCCTGGTCCATGATGGGGCCATGACCGTTCGCGCTTCGGACGTGCCGGGCGAGCTCGTCGGCATCGACCTCACCGACCTCGACAACTTCGCCGACGGCTTCCCCCACGAGCTGTTCGCCGGGCACCGGCGCGTCGCCCCGGTCTGGTGGCACCCGCCGACCGAGCACACACCCGACGACGAGGGGTTCTGGTCGGTGGCCACCCACGCCGAGACCATGGAGGTCCTCCACGACCCCGTGACGTACTCCTCGGAGACCGGCGGCGATCGCCCCTACGGCGGGACCCTGATCCAGGATCTGCCCATCGCCGGACAGGTCCTGAACATGATGGACGATCCGCGCCACGCCCGGATCAGGCGACTGGTCACGTCGGGGTTGACGCCACGCATGATCCGCCGTGTCGAGGACGACCTGCGGGCCCGCACCCGGGGACTGCTCGACGACGTGGTCGACGGCGAGGCCTTCGACGTCCTGTCCGACGTGGCGGCCGAGCTCCCCATGCAGATGATCTGCGTGTTGCTGGGCATGCCCGAAGAGGACCGGCACTGGCTGTTCGAGGCGGTGGAGCCGACCTTCGACATGGGATCGGCCCGCCGCTCCGACACCGCGCCGGTCGGAGCCGACGAGGCCCGCGCCCAGATGTTCCGCTACGGCAACGAGCTCATCGCCGCCAAGCGCGCGCAGCCCGGCGACGACCTGCTCTCCGTCGTCGTCCACGCCGAGCTCGACGACCCCGAGGCACCACGGCTCAGCGACATGGAGCTCTACGCCTTCTTCTCGCTGTTGTTCAGCGCCGGCGCCGAGACGACCCGCAACGCCATCGCCGGCGGGCTGCTGGCCCTGCTCGACCACCCCGACCAGATGACCGCCCTCCGCGAGGACCCGGCCCTGCTGCCCACCGCCGTCGAGGAGATCGTGCGCTGGACCACGCCGTCGCCGGCCAAGCGCCGCACCGCCACCCGCCCCGCGGTGCTGGGGGGCCACGAGATCGCGCCCGGCGAGAAGGTGGTGGTCTGGGAGGGCTCGGCCAACCGCGACGAGCTCGCCTTCGACCGTCCCGACACGTTCGACATCACCCGGTCACCGAACCCCCACGTGGGCTTCGGGCACGGCATCCACTACTGCCTGGGGGCCAACCTGGCCCGCCTCGAGATCCGCGTGCTGTTCGAGGAGCTGCTCCCCCGCTTCTCCGCGCTCGAGCTCGTGGAGCCGGTCGAGTGGACCCGCAGCAACCGCCACACCGGCATTCGCCGCATGGTGGTCCGCCTCCGACGCTGACCGCCGTCGGGGGCGCCCGGACGCGACCCGGCCCGCCACCCGAGGCGGGTGACGGGCCGGCTGCGGCTGGGCGGATGGGTCAGGGGGAGTCGAACGAGTCGAACGAGTCGAACGAGGCCGGCGAGTCGAAGGACTCCACATCGGGCGAGTCCCAGCTGTCGAAGGACGGGGCGGGAGCCGGAGCGGGGGCCGGAGCGGGGCCCGGGGCCGGGGAGTCGAACGAGTCCCACTGGGGGGCCGGGGCCGGGGCCGGGGCCGGGGCCGGGGCAGGCGCGGGCGGGGCAGGCGCGGGCGCCGGAGCGGGCACCTCGACCGGTGGGACCGACACCGAGTTGCTGGCATCGTCGCCCATGAGAGTGGTGGCCGTGGTCGACACGGGCGAGGTGTCGACCACGACGGGGTCGGGCAGGCTCGGCCCGTCGTCGGCCGAGGCGACCGAGAACCCGCCGATGGCGAGTCCGGCGACGGCACCGCTGGCGATGGCGATCTTCCAGTTCTTGTTCATGGGGTGCTCCTGTGGTGGGGGGAGACGGCTCGTCCGCCTCTGGTGTCTGTTCTCTCTCGCCGGGGTGAAGGCGTCATGAGGCTTCTCTGAGACTCCTCACATCTCCGAGGGCCCAGCGCTCGGCCAGGGCGATGCGGCGACGGCACGCTTCGGGCCAGTCGGGTTGCTGGACCCGGTACGGGCCGGTGGCCAGGCCCAGGAGGACCGCCGCGGTGCGCCGTCGCAGCTCGTCGGGGTCGGTCGCCTCTCCGAAGACCGGGAGCAGGCGGGCGGCGTAGCGTCGAGCCGGAGGCTGATCCCCCTCGACGCCGAAGGCCACGACGTGGCCGAGGAAGGTCGCCAGGTCGTCCACCCGAGCGCCGGGGCCCAGGTCGTCGAGGTCGAGCACGCCGGTGATGGTGCTGCGCTGCACGAGGAACTGGGCCGGGTGCAGATCTCCGTGGACGGCGACCTGGCGTTGAGGCACCTCCCGGCCCAGCTCGTGGCCGAGCGCGGCCAGGCGTTCTGCCTCGGTGGGCAACACGGCGCTCAGCATGGCGCCGAGGCCGCGCGCCATCTCGGGCACCGTCCAGTGAGGGGCCAGATCGGTGACGTCGACGGTGTCGAGTCGCTCGAGCACCTCGAGCACACGGCCCGGCTCGGGAGGACGGGCCGGGCCGGTGGCGGTGACCCGACCCACTCGGTCGGCCCGGAGGGCATCGCGCAGCGTGCGACCAGGGATGGCCTCGAGCTCCACCAACCCCTCGGCGACGTGTCGGGACAGCACTCGGGGGGCGGGGACCACCCCGGCCAGCCGGTCGAGGCGGGCGACCAGGGCCGGTGCCTCCGAGGGGGGCACCACCTTCAGGTAGCGCTGCCCGCCGCCGGCCAGGTCCACTCGCACGACGGCTCGTCGGGCCGGGCGGTAGGCCACCACGGTGAGGCCGCCCTCGGCCACCCGGTGGCCGATGCGCTCGGCGACCGCGTCGGGCGAGGTGGCCGCCACCAGACCGGGAAGCAGCGGATCGTGGGGGTAGCGGAACAGCCCGACTCGTTCATCACCCGCCTCCAGCACGAGGGTCCCCTCGGGTGGGCCGTCGACTCCGGCCATGGCCACGACGGTCTCGCGGGTGCGCACGTCACCGGCCCAGGCCACCTCCGCCGAGAAGCGAACGGTCAGGGCGCGCCCGGGACGGTGCAGGACCTGGTTGCGGGCCAACGAGAGGAGGCGGCCGCCGCCCGCCTCGACGGCGACGGCCACCATCTCGTCGGCGCCGGGACCGAGCAGGGTGTCGGCCGCGGGCAGCCGGGGGGCACTGTTCTCCACGACCCCCAGTCGAGCGGCGAGCGCTGAGAGCTTCATTGGGACACGATGAGAAGGCTCTCATCGTGGGTCGGGCCCCGCTCGGGATCAGGCGCGATGATCCGGCGAGAGCCGATAGCCCATGCCCCTGACCGTCTCGATGACCCCGTCGCCGAGCTTGCGACGCAGGTAGCGCACGTAGACGTCCACCACGTTCGATTCCGGGGCGAAGTCGTACCCCCACACGTGGCTGAGGAGCTGTTCCCGGCTCAGGACCTGGTCGGGATGGCGCAGGAACGTCTCGGCCAGCGCGTACTCCCGGGCGGTGAGCTCGACCACACGGTCGCCCACGTGGGCCCGCCGGGTGAGCATGTCGAGCGCCACGTCCCCCACGCGCAGCACGGTGGTCTCGGCCGTGGTCTCGTCACGGAGGCGGACCCGGATGCGGGCCAGGAGCTCCTCGAACCGGAACGGCTTGGTCACGTAGTCGTCGGCTCCGCCCTCGAAGCCGGCGACGGTGTCCTCCACCGCGTCGCGCGCGGTGAGGACGATGACGGGCATGGTCTCGCCCCGGGCCCGCATGGCCCGCAGCACCTGCTGACCGTCGATCCCGGGCAGGCCGAGGTCGAGGATCAGGAGCTCGAACTCGCCGTCACGAGCCATCTCGACCGCTTCGAACCCGGTGTGGACGGCCATGGTCGAGTAGCCGTTGGTCTTCAGACCGCGCTCGAGGAAGGTGGTGATGCGCTCCTCGTCCTCGGCGATGAGTATGCGGGTCATGGCAGGGGGATCTCCTCGGTCTCGTCGTCGACCTGGTGGGGGGTGTCGAGGACGACGCTGTTCGTCGTGACCACCTGGGGTCCGACGTCGTCGTCGGCCCCGTACTCGAAGGGCACGACGATGCTGAAGGTGGCGCCTTGGCCCGGGGGGCTGTCGAGGCGCACCTCGCCACGGTGGGCCTCGGCGATGGCCGCCACGATCGCCAGGCCGAGGCCCGACCCCTCGCGTCGGTGCGTGGCGGTGTCCGATCCTCGGCCGAAGCGCTCGAAGATGGTCCGACGGTCCTCGGGCGCCACTCCGGGGCCGTCGTCGGTCACGAAGAGGTGGACCTCTCCGTCGCCCACCTCGGAGCCGAAGCGGATCTCCCCGCCCGGGCCCGTGTGCTGAGCGGCGTTGGCCAGGAGGTTCACCATGGCCTGGGTGAGGCGGTCGGGGTCGGCGTCGACGACGACCGGAGCCACCCGGGCGATGCGCCACCGCCGGTCGGGTTCGATGGCCACGGCCCGGGCTTCGAGGCCGTCGGTCAGCTCGGCGATGTCGACGGGCCGGACCTCGAGGAAGTCGGGACGTTGGGACTTCGCCAACAGCACGAGGTCGGCCACGTAGCGCGCCATGCGGTCGAGCTCGTCGAGGCACACGGCGACCACGTCGGCACGTTCGGCAGGATCGTCCGGGAGCAGCTCGAGATGGCCCCGCACGATGGTGATGGGGGTGCGCAGCTCGTGGCCGAGGTCGTTGAAGAAGGTCCGCTGCCCCGAGAAGGCCTCGTCGAGACGTTCGAGCATGTCGTTGAACGTGCGGGTGAGCTCGCCCACCTCGTCGTCGCTCTCGACGGGGATGCGCGCCGAGAGGTCTTCGTCGGAGATCTCCCTCGCCGTGGACGTCACCCGACGCAGGGGTTCGAGCACGCGGCCGGCGGCCAACCACCCCAGGACGGAGGCCAGCACCAAGACGATGAACAACACCACCGCCAGGACCTGGATCTCCTGGTTGATGTCGTCGCGCTGGGGCCCGATCAGTTGGGCCACGGCGAACACGCCGCGGTCCTGCTCACCCGTCACGACGGGCACGGCCAACCAGCGCATCGTCCCCTGGTCGGTCGCGGTCTCCCCCCACGTGGGCCGGGGCACCGTCTCCCAGGTGGACAAGAGCTCGGCATCGGCGACGCTGCGGGCCAAGGTGAGGGGGTTGGCGGCGACCACCTGGCCGTCGGTGAGGCCGAACAGGATCTCGCCCTGGCCCGGGATGTTGCGCTCCACGAACACCTGGAACAGCGAGGTGACGTCGTCGCCGAACGGTTCCCCGGTCGTCGGGTTCACCCCCGGGGACAGCAGACGGAGCTCCTCGACCTCCTGGGTCAGCGCCGTCTCGACCTCGTCGTCGAGACGGACCAGCAGGACCTGGCGAACGGTGACGAGACCGACGACCAGCAGCACGGCGAAGAGGCCCACGAACCAGATGAGCACCCGTCCGCGGATGCCCCGAAAGGCGCGCACCTGAGCGCGCCACCACTCAGTCATCGCCGTCATCCCCGTCGTCGTCGAAGTCGTCGTCGAAGTCGTCGTCGAAGTCGTCGTCGTCGCCGCTGGGGAAGGCCGGCAGCGGTAGCGGCGCAGGGGCGGGAGCGGGGGCCGGGGCCGGCGGCGCCACGGGCGCAGGTGGCTCGGTGGGCGGCGGCGCGGCCTCAGCCTCGGGGGGAGGCGGGGCCGTGGTCGTGGTGCTCAGGTGGATGGGCTCCACGGCCGGGGCCGGATCCCCCACGAGGGCCCGTCCGGCGACGATGGTGAGCGCGCCGACCACGAGGGCCACGACCAACGCGACGGCGACGGCAGCGAGACGGGACATCTGGGCGATCCTGGCGGCCGGGTGGGAAGGGGTGATGAGACCCAGATGAGAACACTCTCATCTGGGTCGGCCCGCGTGCCGGGTCGGGCCCGGTCGCCGGGAGGGCTCAGCGCTCGGGCGGCACGCCCACCGGCCAGCCCGGCGGCACCTCGACCTCTCGGGCGAGCGGGGGCACCCACCCGTCCGCCTCGGTCCAGCGCCGCACCACCCGGGCCGGGGCTCCGGCGACCACGCAGTGGTCGGGGACCACCCCGCGCACGACGGCTCCCCCGGCCACGGTGACGTGGCGACCGATCTGCGCCCCGGGCAGCACGATGACACCGGTGCCCAGCCAGCTGCCGGCGCCGATGCGGACATCGGCCTGCTCGGGCCACTGCTCGCCGATGGGCAGCCACAGGTCGGTGTAGGTGTGGTTGTGGTCGGTGATGTAGACGTTGGGCGCGATGGTCACGTCGTCCTCGAGGTGGATCGACGCCAACCCGACCACGAAGCCGCCCCGACCGATCGTCACCCGGTCCCCCAACGTGATGACCGGGTCGCAGACCGGAGGGAAGACCTGGTCCGGGAAGCCGGCCGCCAACGTGACCTCGGCCCCGATGGCGCATCGGGCCCCGATGCGGATGGCCTGCGGGCCGATCACCTCGCCGGGCGGGAACGCCAACGAGCTGCCGTCGCCGAACGCGCCGAAACGCCGCGCCCCGGGGGAGCCGGCCTTGGTCTTGCCGAACCGACGGGCGACGCGCCACCCACCCTGGACCGCTGCCGAAGCCACTCGATCCACGGCATGGCGCAAGGGGTCGGCGAGGGGCACCCGGCGACGCTACCGAAGGGGCCACCACCCCCGAAAGCCGGCGGCCGGGTCGGCGGCGCGGTCGGCGTCGAGACCCAGGGCCGCACGGCATCGGGGAGGACCTCCCGGCCGCGCCGGGTGTGCCAGGGTGGAGCCATGGCGAGCACGGGCAGCGGCGAGGACGACACCGGCGGCGGCGCGGGCCCGGTGCGATCGCTGTCGGCGGTCACGCTGGCCACGGCCGACATGGCCTCGTCGGTGGCCTTCTACGACGCTCTGGGCTTCGTGAGGGCCTACGGAGGTCCCGACACCGACTTCACCAGCTACCACGTCGGGGCGACCTCCTATCTCAACCTCCAGCTCGACCCCGAGTGGGCCCCTCCGGCCCGGGTCTGGGGGCGCACCATCGTGTGGGTCGACGATGTCGATGCCATCCACGACCGAGCGGTGGCCGCCGGCTATCGGCCGTCGACGACCCCCGCCGATGCCCCCTGGGGGGAGCGCTACTTCCACGTCCTCGACCCGGCGGGGCACGAGCTCAGCGTGGCCCGTCCCCTCGCCTGACAGGTCGGCACGGCGCTCCGCCGGACGGCGACCCGGGGTCAGCTGCTGCAGGAGAGCTGGGAGCACCCGACCCGGGTCCGGGCCCAGTCCGGCCGACGCTCGGCGAAGCGCTCCTTGCCGGGCTGGTCGTCGTAGGGGCGGCGCAGCACCTCGAGCAGCTCGTGCAGCTCGGCCAGGTCGCCCTGCTCGGCGGCATCGATCGCCTGCTGGGCCAGGTAGTTGCGAGGCACGTAGAGGGGGTTGAGCCGGTCCATGGCGGCCCGCCGCTCCCCCTCCCCGAGGCCGCTCGCCGCGGCGCGACCCGCCCAGTCGCGGAGCCAGGTGACCAGCGCCGAGCGGACGTCACCGGTCAGCTGCTCGGGTTGGTACCAGGCGGCGGCGAGCGGCGCGAGGAGCTCGTCGTCGGTGACGGCGGGGTCGACGGGCACATCGGCCAGGTCGCGGTGGAAGCGGACCTGATCGATCTCGGCACTGACCAGCACCGACCACAGGCCGTCGAGCAGGGCGTCGTCGCCGTCGGTCGGCTCACCCCACCCGAGGCGAGCCACGGTCATGGTGCGGAAGCGATCGTTGTAGGACCGGGCGTAGCCGTCGATGGCATCCTGGAGCGACCCGGGGTCGTCGACCAGGTTGGCCAGGGCGTTGGCCAGCTGCAGCAGGTTCCAGTGCACCACCTGGGGCTGGGCCCCGAACCGGTACCGGCGCATGCCGGCATCGGTGGTGTTGGGGGTCCAGCCGGGGTCGAAGTCCTCGAGCCAGCCGTAAGGGCCGTAGTCGATGGTCAACCCCAGGATCGACATGTTGTCGGTGTTCAGCACGCCGTGGACGAAGCCGACCCGCATCCAGTCGACGACCAACGACGCGGTGCGGTCGCACACCTCGGCCAGCAACGCCGGCACGTACTGCTCCGGGGTGGCGCCCCAGTCCTCGGCGAGCTCGGGGAAGTCGTTGCGCACCGTGAACTCGACCAGCTGGCGCAGCAGATCGATCTCGTTGCGCGACGCCGCCAGCTGGAACGTGCCGAACCGGGCGAACGACGGCGCCACCCGGCAGACCACCGCGCCCGGCTCCGGGCGGGGGTTCCCGTCGTAGAGCATGTCGCGCACCACCGTCTCACCCGTGACGACGAGGGAGAGCGCTCGGGTGGTGGGGATGCCGAGGTGGGCCATGGCCTCGCTGCACACGTACTCGCGCAGCGACGAGCGCAGCACGGCCCGGCCGTCGGCCGTGCGCGAGTACGGGGTGGGCCCGGCACCCTTCAGCTGCAGGGTCTGGTGACGACCGCTGATGTCGACCACCTCACCGAGACCGATGGCCCGACCGTCACCGAGCTGACCGGCCCAGCTGCCGAACTGGTGCCCGGCGTAGGCCTGGGCGAAGGGCTCCGCCCCTGCCGGCACCCGGTTGCCGGAGAACACCTCGGCGAAGTCCTGGGACTCGCACAGCTCGGGCGCCAGCCCGAGCTGGGCGGCGACCTCGGGGGACCAGACCAGGGTGTGGGGCGCGGCGACGGGCGTGGGGGTGACCAGGGAGTAGGCCGCGCCGTACACCTGGCGCCGCCGGTTCTCGGGGTCCGGGTCGGCGGGGAGCTCGCGCACGAAGCGGTTGTCGAAGCCGAGGCGGTCGAGGTCGGTGATGGTCCCACCTGCGGCCGTCTCGTCGTTGGACGCGGCGACGGTCATGGGCGTCGACGGTATCGGCGCGACCTACGGCGTCCTCAGCACGAGGAGGAACTGACCGCCTCCGGGCTGCACCTCGGCGATGACCGGCCAGCCCGGACGCAGCCGGGAGAGCCGGTCCACCAGCCAGGCCGCGGCGGCGGCGCCGTCGGCCTGGCTGGGGCAGCGGGCCACGACCTCGCGGCCGCCCTTGCGCTCGAGGCGCTCCACGGCGGCGAGGATCGGCGCCGGCTCCACGAGGAAGAGCGCGACGGACCAGGGCACGACCGCCGCCACCGCCCCCTTGCGGGTGTTGCAGCCCCGGTGAGCCAGCCGCTCCTCGCCGCCCTCGGCCCGGTTCTTGGCCTTGGCCTTGCTCTTGGCCCGGGTGGTGAGGCTGTCGATGCTCGGACCGCGTGGGTCGTTGACCGACATGTCGGGGTCGACGGGCTCGTCGCAGAGCCAGCACCGCCAACCGTCGCGCTCGGCGACCTCCTGGAGTCGGCTCACCGGGACCCGATCAGACGATCTCGCTGATCTGCATCACCGGGGCGATCGTCGTGTAGTTGGGCACGTCGCCCTGGACCTCGGCGGTGCCTTCACCACCCAGAGCGGCCCCCATGGCCTCCATCGACTCGAACGTGAAGTGGACGGCGGCTTCGTAGGGACCGTCGATGCCCTTGTCGATGTCGGCGGACTCGAGCCCCCACTTGGCCAGGGCCAGCGGCACGTGGCTGTCGCGGTAGTAGTCGTGGTCGAAGGTGGCCCCGTCGGTCTTGGGGTACAGCACGCTCAGGCGGATCATCGCAGCGGTCGTCCTCTCGTCGTGGCGGTCGTCGGTCCCCGGTGATCGGGGGCGCCCGCGCCGTAGTCTGCCGTGCCCCACACGCCTGTGCTCACGGCTGCGGCCACGGGTCGGCGACGGGGCCGGCTCGGAACGCGACGGCGGCCACCGGGCCCGGACGGTCAGCCCCAGGGGAGCTCGACGCCGCGCACGACCAGCAGGGTGGCCAGCGGATCGGTGGAGCTGACCGTCACGTCGAGGCGCAGGCGCGCCACGTCGACGCCGCTGCGGTCGACCCAGGCCTCGATCGCCGCGGCGACGGCCCCGGGGTCGAGGTCACCGGCGTCGGCGTCGATCAGCACCACCGGCACCGTCACCGGTGGCACCCCCGGAGCGTCACGGACGATGTCGAACTCGGCCTGGACGCTGATGCGGATCCGCCGGGGCACGGTGGACTCGGGACCCGCGCCCGTGACGGCGGCGAGACGCTCGATGCGGGTGACCAACGGCGCGGGCTCGTCGAACCCGGCGGCGGCGACGACGGACGCCGGGTCGGGGCGCAGCGAGGGCAGCACCGGGACGGACACGACCCAGCCGTACGGATCCGGACAGGGTGCCGCCTTCACCTCGTCGGTCCCGGAGCCGCGCCACCTGACCTCACCGCCCGGGGGCACGCAGCCGAGCTCGGTCTCCCACCGACGTTCGACGCCCTCACCCTCGAGGCGGCGGACCTGGGCGGAGACCCGGGTCACCGAGCCGATGTCGAACGGGCCGGCGGCGACGGTGACGCGCACCCCTTCGCCCTCCGGCTGCTGGTCGACCAGCCGCACGGCCTCGGCTGGGTCGGCGTCGACCAGCCGAGCCCCGCCGGCGGACGCCTCGGCCACCACGACGAGCGGGCGGGCGTCGGCGACACCGGGGGTGTTGACGTCGACCTCGTAGCGGCCATCGGACGGAAGGAGGACCTCGAGGTCGGCCACGAACCGCGACGGGGGCTCGGGCTCGCCGGCGAGGCCCACGCCCAGGATCGAGGGCGTCGGCGGCGCCGCTCGCAAGGCCGACGCCACCTCGTCGTCCTCGCGGTCGAGCACCGGCCCGCCGAGGTCGCGAGCGGCCGGCACGGCCACGGCGCCCTCGTCCTCGGGCACCACCGAGAGCGACCAGTCGTCGAAGGTGGCGGGCGGAGGCTCGCCGACGGGCTCGCCCGACACCCACACCGAGCCCTCGTCGTGAGCCTCGAGCTCGGCGTCGTCCAGCTCGAAGGCCACCTCGGCGGCGCGCAGGGTGACGACGGCGTCGGGGGCGCCCATGTCGTTCTCGGTCTCGGCCCACCGCCCCACCAGGTCCTGGGGGCGTACCGGGCTCGCCTCGTCGGCGTCGCCGCTGGTCGCCGGGGCCATCGCGACCTCCGGCCCGGTGCGCAGGTGCAGCACGACCCGGCCGTCGTCGGTGTGGTGCAGGAGGCCCACGTCACCGGCGAAGGTGAGCGGCGCGCCGGCGTCGTCGGCCCGGTCCGCCGCCACACCGTCCCCACCGGAGGTGCACCCCGCCAGCACGGCCGACCCGAGCACGACGAGGAGGAAGGGTCGGAGAATGGGCACCCAGTGGATTCGACGCATGACCCGACCATGGTGGCCCACCGTCGTCATCGGCGCGCCGACCGCGCCCGGGCGGGGAGAGACCGACCCCTGTAACGTTGTGACATGTTCGATCTGAAGATCAGCGGGGGAACGATCGTCGACGGTACGGGCCAGCCCCGCTTCGTCGGCGATGTGGGCATCACCGACGGGCTCATCGCCGCGGTCGGTCCCGATCTCGAGGGCGAGGCCACCGAGACGATGGACGCCACCGGGCTGCTCGTCACCCCCGGGTTCGTCGACATCCACACCCACTACGACGGCCAGGCCACCTGGGACCCGGTGCTCGACCCGTCGGCCAGCCACGGGGTCACCACCGTCGTGGCCGGCAACTGCGGCGTGGGCTTCGCCCCCGTGCGCCCGGGCCAGGAGAACTGGCTGGTCGAGCTCATGGAAGGTGTCGAGGACATCCCCGGCACGGCCCTGCACGAGGGCATCCAGTGGGAGTGGGAGACCTTCGAGCAGTACCTCGACGCCCTCGATCGGCGCGAGTACGCCCTCGACATCGCCGCCTTCATCCCCCACGCCCCGCTGCGGGTGTACGTGATGGGCGAACGGGGCGCCGCCAACGAGCCGGCGACCGCGGACGACATCGCCGAGATGGCGGGCCACGTGCGCCGCGCCATCGAGGCCGGGGCGGTCGGCTTCTCGACCTCGCGCTCGCTCAACCACACCACCCTCGACGGGGATCTGGTGCCCGGCACGTTCGCGGTGGCCGACGAGCTCATCGGGCTGGCCCAGGCCGTGGTCGACGCCGGCGGCGGCCTGTTCGAGGTGGTTCCCACCGGCGAGACGGGCGACGACGCGGGCGTCACCCTCGGCGAGATCGAGCTGCTGGCCCAGGTCTCCAAGGCCACCGGTCTTCCGGTGTCGTTCCTGATGATCCAGTCGATGGGCGCTCCGGAGCTGTGGCGCGAGCAGCTGGAGGCCGTCGAGAAGGCCGTGGCCGACGGCGCCCGCCTCATCCCCCAGGTGGCGGCCCGGCCCGGCGGCATGCTGCTCGGCGTGGCCAGCTACCACGCCCTCATGCGCCGGCCCACCTTCCGCCGCCTCGAGGAGGAGCTCACCTTGGACGAGCTCCTCGCCGAGATGCGCAAGCCCGAGGTGAAGGCCACCATCCTCTCCGAGACCGACCTCCCGGCCGATCCCCACCGCCAGTTCGAGAGCCTCACCGAGAGCGCCCCGTTCATGTTCGGGCTCATGTTCCCGTTGGGCGATCCGCCCGAGTACGAGCCCACCCACGAGCAGTCGATCGCGGGCATCGCCGAGGCCACCGGCCGCGACCCGTGGGACGTCCTCTACGACCACCTCGCCGCCGGCGAGCTGCTCCTCGGCGCGTTCACCAACTACGCCCAGCAGACCCAGGACCCGCTCGAGGCCATGATCGAGCACCCCGACACGGTCATCGGGCTGTCCGACGGTGGCGCCCACGTGAAGATGATCTGCGACGCCTCGGCGCCCACCTACCTGCTCACCCACTGGGCCCGAGACCGTTCGCGTGGCCGCACCCTCTCGCTCGAGACCGTGGTCAACAAGCAGGCGGCCGGCACCGCCGCCGTGGTGGGCCTCACCGACCGGGGCACCATCGAGGTGGGCAAGCGCGCCGACCTCAACGTCATCGACTTCGAGCACCTCACGCTGCACCCGCCCCGTTCGGTCGACGACCTCCCGGCTGGCGGTCGCCGCATCCTCCAGGACGCCACCGGCTACGTGGCCACCATCGTCCTCGGTGTGATCACCCGCCGCGACGGCCACGACACGGGCGCCCGCCCCGGCCGTCTGGTGCGCGCCAGCCACTGATCGCCACCGGCACCCGGCCGGGGCACGACGTCGGTCGTGCCCGGGCCGGCTCCGGCCGGGTCAGGGTCGGGTGACCTCGACCCCTTCGAGATCACCCTGGTTGCGCCACGCCTTCAGGTGGGCGGCGTAGTCGATGATGCTGCCCAGGTAGGCGAGGTTGCGGGCCGACTTCTCGTTCATCGACTGTTCGGAGTTGAGGTAGCCGGGCGTGCAGGTGGCGTTGTACCGAGCCACGCCGGCCACCGTGCCGTAGAGCACCTGGAGCCACTCCTCCTCGGCCTCCCTGGTGGCCTCGACGGTGGCGATGCCCTCCTTCTCGCACTGTGAGATGAGCTCGGCCACGTGGGCCGACGTCTCCCAGAGGTAGTGCACGAAGTTGGTGCCGAACCCACCCTGCACGGTGCTGATCATCATGAGGTTGGGGAACCCGTGGGCCAGCACGCCGTGGAGGGTGTGGGGCCCATCGGCCCAGGCCTCGCTCATGGGCAGGCCGTCGCGGCCCTTGGGGTCGAAGCCGAGGCGATGGTTGTAGTCGGTGGTGACCTCGAAGCCGGAGGCGTAGATCAACAGGTCGACCGGGTACTCGACGCCGTCGACCACCGGGCCCTGCGGCGTGATGCGCTCGACGCCGCGCCCGTCGGTGTCGACGAGGTGCACGTTGGGACGGTTGAACGAGGGCAGGTACTCGTCGTGGAAGCACGGGCGCTTGCAGTTCTGCCCGTACCAGGGCTTGAGCTTCTCCGCCGTCTCCGGGTCGTCGACGATCTCCTCGATCCGGCGGCGGATGCCCTCCATGTTCTCGAAGTCGATGCGCTCGAGCTCGGCGGCCTCCTCCTCGGTCTGGGGGAAGGTCTTGGTGTCCACCCACATCATCTCTGTCCACGCGTCCTGGACCATGTTCTCGTCGGGTTGGGCGCCGGTGACGCAACGGGTGAAGTTCTCGATGCGCTCCCACTGCCAACCTGGTTCGAGGCTCTTGAACCACTCCTCGTCGGTGGGCTTGTTGCCCCGCCAGCCGACGGTGGACGGCGTGCGCTGGAAGACGTACACCTCCTTGGCCGACTCGGCGAGCTTGGGCACGACCTGCACGGAGGTGGCGCCGGTGCCGATGATGCCGACCCGCTTGTCGGCGAGGTTCACCATCGGTTCGAAGGCGCTGCCGCCCGTGTAGGCGTAGTCCCACCGGCTGGTGTGGAAGGCCTTGCCCTCGTAGGTCTCGATGCCCGCGATGCGGGGCAGCTTGGCCTTGTGGAGGACGCCGCCGGCGATGACCAGGAACTTGGCCGACAGCTGGTCGCCCCGGGTGGTGCGGACCTGCCAACGCTGGGCCTCGTCGTCCCATTCGGCGTCGGTGATCTCGGTCTGGAAGAGCGCCCCGCGGTACAGGTCGAAGGTGCGTCCGAGCAGCTGGCAGTAGGCGAAGATCTCGGGGGCCTTGGCGTACTTCTCGGTGGGCATGTAGCCCGTCTCCTCCAACAACGGGAGGTAGACGTAGGACTCGACGTCGCAGGCTGCCCCCGGGTACCGGTTCCAGTACCAGGTGCCGCCGAAGTCGCCGGCCTTCTCGACGATCCGGAAGTCGGTGATGCCGGCCTTGGTGAGGTTGATCCCGGCGAGCATGCCGCCGAAGCCACCGCCGACGATGACCGCCTCGGTCTCCTCGACGACGGGATCACGGGTGAACCCCGGCTCGACGTAGGGGTCGCGGTCGTACTTCTCGTCGATCTCTCGCAGGTCGGCGTACTGGTCGAGCCCTTCGGCCTTGAGGCGCTTGTCGCGCTCGATCCGGTACTTCTCACGCACCTGCTCGAGCGTGGCGGTTCCCGTGGTGACGTCGTCGTGGCTCATGTGCGGTCGTGACCCCTCGGCCGAGCAATATAATGTCGAGCATTAGAACAGGCGACCGGGACGAGGTCAAGCCCCTCGTCCGGGCCGGTGGAGAAGCTAGGCGGGCAGGAGCAACGGCGTCGGGTCGGACCCGCAGACCGGCCGGTCAGCGACCACCCGCCTCGTCGAGGAGCTCCACCACGGCGTCGTCGCTCACCTGGTCGAAGCGGTCGTAGAACTGGCCCACCGCGCCGAAGGGCTCGGGGGTCTGGAGGACCACCACCTCGTCGGCGTCCTCGGCGAAGCGCAGGTGCACGTCGACCGGGGCCACCGGGACGGCCAGCACGACCCGGTCCGCACCGTGGGCCCGAGCCACCCGACATCCGACGCGCGCCGTGGCGCCCGTCGCCACCCCGTCGTCGACCACGAGGACGGTTCGACCAGAGACGTCGAGGCGCGACCGACCCCGGCGGTAGCGGGCCGCCCGCCGCTCCAGCTCCGCCCGTTGGGCGGACTCGACCTGCGCCAGCTCGGCCTCGGAGACCTTCGCCACCCCGAGGACCTCGTCGTTGAGGAACCGCACCCCGTCCTCACCGATCGCGCCCATCGCCAGCTCCGGCTGGAAGGGCACCCCCAGCTTGCGCACGAGGATCACGTCGAGCGGGGCGCCCAGGGCACGGGCCACCTCGGAGGCCACCGGCACCCCTCCTCGGGGGAGCCCCAGCACCACGACGTCGTCACCCAGGCGCGGGCGGAGGGCGTCGGCCAGCTGCTGTCCGGCATCGGTTCGGTCTCGGAACGCCATCACGACCTCCTCCAGGTCCTACTCGACCACCGACCCGGCCCGGCGGCCAAGGGTCGGACGTCACCGTCGCGGACGGCACCGCCTGACCAGCGGAGCGCTACGTGTCGAGGGAGTAGCGGTAGACGTTGGTGTCGCGAGGGACGAAGCCGATGCGCTGGTACAGGCGGTTGGCGGCCTCCCGGCTGGGCCGTGAGGTGAGGTCGACCGTGCGGGCGCCACGGGCGCGGGCCACGTCGAGCGCGTGCCGGTTGAGGTGCTCGCCGACCCCCTGACCCCGGGCCTCGCCGTCGACGACGACGTCCTCGATCCAGGCCCGCACCCCCGTGGGGATGCGGAACCACGCCAGCGTCAGGCTGCCGAGGATGCGATCGCCGGCCTCGCGATCCACGGCCAGGAGCAGCACGCTGGCCTCGGACGACACGATGGCCTGCAGCTCGGCCCCCGACGGGGGCGGGTTCGACGAGGACAGCTGGGGGACGAGCCGCTGGAACGCCTCCACCAGATCGTCGGTGACCTCGGTCGCTTCGATGATCTCGATCTGTGCCACGCCGTCGACGGTACCCGCCGCGACCGACCCGACCGGCGGGTGGGTGCCCACCCCCGGCTCCGAGGGTTGCGGGGGGCGGCCGGATCGGGCTGGGCCGACCCCTCCGATACCCTCGACGCGATGGCTGGTGATCCCGGCGGCCACCCCCGCCACGTCGAACATCTGCTCTGGACCGACCGCCCGGCGCTACGAGAGCCGGTGCTGGTGGTGGCCTTCGGCGGCTGGAGCGATGCCGGGGACGCGGCGTCCACCGCCGTCGAGTTCCTCGCCGACCAGTGGAGCACCCGCTCCTTCGCCTCCATCGACCCCGAGGTCTTCTACGACTTCACCAGCTCGCGGCCCATGGTCCGCTTCGACGAGCACGGGGCCCGCCAGATCGACTGGCCCGAGAACGTCTTCTCGGCGGGCACCGTCCCGGGTGCCGATCTCGACGTGATCACCCTGTCGGGGGTCGAGCCCCAGCTGCGCTGGCGGACCTTCTGCGACCACGTGATCGCCGTCGCCGAGGCCTACGGGGCCCGCATGGTCGTCACCCTCGGCGCCCTACTGGCCGACGTGCCCCACTCCCGGCCCGTGTCGGTGTTCGGTACCGCCTACGACGACGACCTGGTCACCGAGCTCGACCTCGTCCCCTCCCGCTACGAGGGCCCCACCGGGATGACCGGCGTGCTGCACACCGCCTGCCACGAAGCCGGCCTGCGCTCCGCCGGCCTCTGGGCCGCCGTCCCCGCCTACGTGCCGTCGGCCCCCTCCCCCAAGGCGGCGATGGCCCTCGTCGAGCGCACCGCCCAGCTGTTGCAGGTCGGCGTCACCACCACCGAGCTCCAGCTGGCCACGGCCGCCTACGAACGCCAGGTCTCCGAGCTGGTCGACGAGGACGTCGAGACCATCGAGTACGTCGCCCAGCTCGAGGAGCGCTACGACAGCGAGCCCGACGCCATCAACGACGGCGTGAGCCTGGTCGACGAGGTCGAGCGCTTCCTGCGCGACCAGGACTGACGGTGGCCCCGGTCCTGGCCGCAGGGCCGGGGCCGGCACCCGGTCGCCGGTCGCCGGTCAGATGTCGTGCATGCCGCGCCAGGTGGGCCGGCGGGGCCGGTCGTAGTGCACGTCGACGGGCTCGCCGCTGAGCGCCTGACGGGCGATCTCGCCCCACTGGTCCACGCCGACCGTGTGCTCGGGAAGGGCGTCGAGGGAGAACCACCCCACGTCGCGGCACTCCAGCGGGTGAGCCGCCAGCTCACCGCCCGTGGCCCGGCAGTGGAACACGAGCGAGTAGAGCGGGATGCGGGTGAAGCCCTGCCGCAGCCCGTCGAGCACGGCGACGAGCTGCACCACCTCGCAGTCGATGCCGGTCTCCTCGGCCACCTCCTTGACCGCCACCTCCGACGCCGAGTACCCGATGTCGGCCCACCCGGTCGGGTAGAGCCACACGCCGGAATCGGACCGCTGCACCAGGAGGATCTCGCCGGCGTCGTTGCCCACCACCGCGCCCACGGCCACCTTGGGGGTCTGGTAGCCGGGCACCCCCTCGCCCACGGACCGCATCCACTCGTGCACCAACGACGCCGCGTCGTACGGGCTGCCGGCGGCCACCCGCATGTCGGCGGCCACGGACAGCACCTCCTCGAAGCGCTCCTGCTCGTAGAGGCTCTGGGTGAAGCCCAGACCGGTGCGGGCGATGCCGGCGAGGGCCTCGCTCCACCGCACCAGGTCCTGCGGGGTGACCGGCTGCTCGCCGGGGGCCGCGTCGCTCATCCTCCGAACGCTACCGGGGCAGCCCTCAGGGGGCCTCGCCGAGGGCGAAGAGCAGGGCCCGCTCGATCTCGGCGAGGTAGGTGGCGTCGGTGACCTTGCGACCCTCGTTGTCGAGCACGTAGAAGGAGTCGACCGCGTCGGTGCCGAGCGTCTGGATCTTGGCCGATGTGAGGTCGAGGTCGAGCTCGTGCAGGGCCCGGGTGATGCGCCACAGCACGCCCATGGCGTCGGGGGCGTGGACCTCGAGCACGGTGGCCGCGTGGGACAGATCGTTGTCGACGATCACCTCGGGGTGGGTGACCAGGCCGGGCAGCCGCCGGGGTCGGGCGTACACGCGGGCCCGTTCGGCCAGGCGGGCCTCCAGGGCCAGGCGCCCGTCGAGGGCTCGTTCGAGGTCGCGCACCACGCGGTCCCACGGCACGGTCGAGCCGTAGTTCGGCTCCACCCGGAAGGCCTCGAGGGCCATGTCGTCCTCGTCGGTGGTGGCGGCGGCCTCGAGCACCGTGAGCCCGTGCAGGGAGAGCACGCCGGCCACCCGGGCGAACAGGCCCGGCCGATCGGGGGAGACGACGGTGAGGCGGTCGTCGACCCCTTCGATGATGCGCCGACGTTGGGCCAGCAGCGCCAGGTGGTGAGGGTTGGGGAAGGCGGCGTCGGCGACGTCCGCCAGCTGGCCGCCGTCGAGCACGTGGGAGACGCGCGCGACCAGGACCCCGACCAGCTCTTCCTTCCAGGAGCCCCAGGCGGCCGGGCCCGTGGCCAGCGAGTCGGCTTCGGTCAGCCCGTGCAGGAGGCGCAGGGTGACGAGGTCGCCCACCGCCTCGGCCACGTGGTCGATGGTGCCGTCGTCGGAGAGGTCGCGCCGGGTGGCCACGTCGGGGAGGAGCAGGTGATGGCGCACCATCTGCTGGAGCAGGGCGGTGTCGGTGGCGGTGAAGCCCATGCGGGGCGCCATCTCCCCGACGATGTCGATGCCCACCTCGGTGTGGTCGCCGGGGAAGCCCTTGCCGATGTCGTGCAGCAGCGTGCCCACCACCAACAGGTCGGCCCGGTCGACGCGGTCCACCAGCGCGGCGGCGTTGGCCGCCGCCTCGCACAGGTGCCGGTCGACGGTGAAGCGGTGGTAGGCGTTGCGCTGCGGCTTGCAGCGCACGGCAGCCCACTCGGGAACGATCGGTTCCCACAGGGCGCGCTGGTCGAGGGTCTCCACCACGTCGACCGCGGGCCGGCCGGCCAGGAACAGCTCGACGAACAGCCGGCGGGCCGCTTCGGGCCAGGGCACCGGGAGCGGCGGGCAGGCGGCCAGGCGGCGCAAGGTGTCGCGCTCGATGCGGGCCTCGTGGCGGGCCGCGGCCACCGCCACCCGCAACGGCAGCAAGGGCTCCGACTCCGGATCGGCGCCCAGGGCCAGCTGCACGGTGCCCTCCCGCAGCAGGACCCCGGGGGCCACGTCGCGGTCACGGAACAACCGGCGCCGGAACGGGCCCTCGAGCGAGGAGTCGACCCGGGCCCAGAGGTCGTCGCTGACCCAGGCGATGGCGCGCGCCGCGGTGGAGACGTCGCGCATGAGGTCGTCGGCATCGAGGTACCCCAACGCGTCGGCCACCCCGTCTTGCTCCTCGAGCGACAACCGGTCGCCGGGGCGGCCCGTGCGGCGGTGCAGCTCGACCCGGGTGGCGAGGAGGGTGCGGTAGGCGGTGTCGAGGTCGGCCTCGTCGCCGGGCAGCAGGTTGGCCTGGGCCTTCTCGGCCCACCCGATGGCGTGCACGTCGCGGAGGCCGCCCCGCCCGTCCTTGAGGTCCGGTTCCAGGAGGAAGGCCACCTCGCCCGCCCGCCCGTGACGGCTCACCACCGTGGCCGACAGCTGCTCGAGCCAGCGCCGGCTGCGCTTCTGCCAGAGGGCCAGGCCCTTGTCGGCCAGCTCGGCGGCCAGGTCGGCGTCGCCGGCCAGGCCACGCACGGTGAGCACCGACGTGGCCGTGTCGAGGTCGGTGCTGGCCAGCGACAAGGTGTCCTTCACGGTGCGCACGGCGTGGCCCAGCTTGAGGCCCTCGTCCCAGATCGGGTACCAGAAGCGCTCGGCCAGGTCGGCGACGTCGAGGCTCGGGTCGTGCAGGAGCAGGACGTCGATGTCGCTGCCAGGGGCGAGCTCGGCCCGGCCGTAGCCGCCCACGGCCACGAGGGCGGCTCCTTCGGAGGGTCCGTCGGCGTGGTCCCACAGGGCGGCCAGCCACTCGTCGGTGCGCTCCGACAGGGCGCGGCAGAGCTCGAAGCCCCGCAGAGCGGGGTCGTCGAGGAGGTGTTGGCGGTCGAGGCGGGGGGTCACGGGAGGGGGAATCAGACGGCGTCGGGGCCGAGCTCGCCGGTGCGGATGCGCACGATGCGCTCGACCGGGGTCACCCACACCTTGCCGTCGCCGATCTGCCCGGTGCGAGCCGTCTCGCACACCACGTCGACGACCCGGTCGACGTCGGTGTCGTCGACGACGATCTCGATGCGGACCTTGGGCAGCAGGTCGACCACGTACTCGGCCCCCCGGTACGTCTCGGTCTTGCCGCCCTGCCGGCCGAAGCCCTTGACCTCCTCGACGGTGAGACCCTGCACCCCGGCGTCCTTGAGGGCCTGCTTCACGTCGTCGAGCGTGTGCGGCTTGATGATGGCGGTGACCAGCTTCATGTCGCGCAGTCTCTCGCGTCCGCGCCCCCGCCGCCCCCTCGGCCGGCGGACCGGTGGCCGATCACCACCCCCAGGTCCCGGGGGCGCCCTTGAACGGGCCCACCACCTTCGAGGTGATCCAGCCCCCGTAGAAGTCGCCGTCGTTGGCCTGCACCCGCTCGCCGTCGACCCAGCAGGCGTCCACCAGCTGCGGGTAGAAGGCCAGGTGCCCGGCGATCGCCTCGAAGCCCGGCCTCGGTTCGGGGTAGCTCCACGCGGCGTCGGGCACGACCAGGTCGCCCACGGCCAGCGACCAGTAGGAGGCCCGCCCCTTCCACTCGCAGCTCGTGTGGCGATCGGACGGGACCAACAGCGAGGTGTCGACGTCGTCGACGGGCAGGTAGTAGCCGGGCGCCTGGCTGGTCTCGAGCACCCGAACCGGATGCCGGGTGTCGGCCAGCACCCGCCCGGCGAGCTCGACGACGACGTGGGCGGTGGTGGGATCGACGCGGGGCGGGCGGGGGTAGTCCCAGACCGACTCCTGCCCCGGACCGGGTTCGATGCGTCGCCGTGGCGTCATGTGGACCACCATGGGGGCCGATGGGCGACGATGCCAAGCCGAGCGGACCATCGGCCGACGACCTGGCCGCCATGGCCCGGTACGCCGGCGAGCTGGCCGACGGGCTGGCCGAGGCCGTGCCCGCCTGGGTGCGGCGCTGCGTCGAGACGGTGTACGTCGAGCGGATGCTCCGCCGGCCCCCCGACGAGGTGGCCACGGCGGCCGAACGGGCGGCGGCCGCGGCGGCGGACGACGTCGTGCCCCGGATCCGGACCCTGCTGGCCGCCGACATCGACGACCAGACGACCAACCCGCTGTCGCTGGTGCGCCCGGCCGTGCGCCATCCCACCGAGGTGCTGCGGGCGGCAGGGGTGCCGCCCGCGCCTCGCGACGACATGGCCCGTCGGCAGTTCCCCGACGACGTCTACGACCTGACGCCCGCCTCATTCGCCGAGCTCGACCCGGCCCTGCACGAGCCGGGCCTGCGCTGGGGTGCCGCCAAGGCCCACGTCCACCTCGCCCGGCGACGCGCCGAGGGCCGACGGTGAGCGATCCCGGCGGCGTCGTCGTCCTGGTCCGCGACCTCATGGACCGGTCACGGTTCGGTGGTCTGCCGGCGCGTGGGGTGGACGTGCGCTTCGTCAGTGACGCCACGGCGCTGGCCGAGGTCCTCGGCACCGCCGGAGCCACGAGCAACACCGTCGTGGTCGACCTGGCCACCCCGGACGCCCTCGACGCCATCGCCGCGGCGGCGGGGGCGGCAGGCACCCACCGGGTGCTGGCCTTCGGGAGCCACGTCGACCGCGAGCGGCTCGACCGGGCCCACGCCGCCGGGGCCGAGGTCTTCGCCCGCTCCGCCTTCTTCGCCCGACTGGACGACCTGATCCACTAGGGCTCTCGGACCCTGGGGGACGGGCGGGCACCCCGGTACGGTCGGGGGTATGACAGAACGCCTGGTGGTGATCGGTGGGGACGCGGGTGGCATGGCCGCGGCCTCCGGAGTGCGTCGGGCCCGCCCCGACCTCGAGATCGTGGTCCTCGAGAAGGGGGTCCGCACCAGCTACGCCGCGTGTGGCATCCCGTACCACGTGAGCGGCGAGGTCGACGACGTCGAGTCGCTGGTGGCCCGGGCCCCGGAGGTGTTCCGCGCCAAGCAGGACATCGACGTGCGGCTCCGGCACGAGGCGATGGCCATCGACCTCGGCGCCCGCACCGTGGAGGCGCGCGACCTCGAGGGCGGTGAGACGGTCACCCTCGGCTTCGACCAGCTCATGATCGGCACCGGGGCCCGCCCCATCGCCCCACCGTGGAGCGGGATCGGGCAGCCCGGGGTGCACCTCGTGCACACCCTGGCCGATGCCTCGGCCATCGCCGCGCTGGCCACCGACGTCGAGGGCCGACGGGTGGCGGTCGTGGGCGGCGGCTACATCGGCGTGGAGATGGCCGAGGCCTTCGTGCAGCGCGGCGCCCGGGTCACCGTCTACGACATGGCCCCCCAGCTCCTGCGCAACCTCGACCCGGACATGGCCGCACTGGTCGGCGACGCCGCCGAGGGCCACGGCATCGAGCTCCGCCTCGGTCAGCCGGTCGTCGACGTGGAGCCCGGACGCGTCATCGGACAGCAAGACAGCCACGAGGCCGACCTGATCGTCCTCGGCCTCGGTGTCACCCCCAACGGGGAGCTGGCGGGCGCCGCCGGGCTCACCACGGGTGTCCGCGGGGCCATCTCGGTCGACGACCACCAGCGCACCTCCGCCGAGGGCGTCTACGCCGCCGGCGACTGCTGCGAGTCGCACCACCGCGTCACCGGCCAGCCGACGTGGATCGCGCTGGGGACGGTGGCCAACAAGGCGGCCCGGGTGGCCGGCATCAACCTCGGCGGCGGCGACGCCCGCTTCCCAGGGGTGCTGGGCACGGCCATCACCCGGCTCTTCGACACCGAGATCGCCCGCACCGGGCTCACCGAGGTCGAGGCCCTCGCCGCCGGGTTCGACCCGGTGGCCACCACGGTCAGGGCCAGCACCCGAGCCCACTACTTCCCGGGCAACGGCCCCGTGCACGTGAAGCTGGTCCACGATCGGGGCGACCGGCGCCTCCTCGGCGGCCAGATCGTGGGGGCGCCCGGTGCCGGCAAGCGCATCGACACCATCGCCACCGCCCTGTGGGCCGAGATGAGCGTCGACGACCTCGTCTACCTCGACCTGGCCTATGCCCCGCCGTTCTCCCCGGTGTGGGACCCGGTCAACACCGCCGCCCGCCAAGCCGAGTGACCGCGACTCTGGCGGCGCGGAGCGCCGCGGTGCGGCGGGGTCGCTGGCGCTCCCATCCGCCGCCCGACCGGGGCCCGCACTCGACTCCCGAATCGGACATCCCCACCGTGGGCCGTGCCTGACGACCGACCGGTCAGGGTCGTAGGGCGTCGTTGAGGTTGCCGGAGCGGAGGCCCTCGAGGTCGACGGTCACGTAGCGGTAGCCGGCCCGACGCACGGCGGCCACCACCGCCTCGCGCTGGTCCAGCAGGCGGGGCAGGTCGGCCACCGGCACCTCGATGCGGGCGGTGTCGTCGTAGTGGCGCACCCGGAGCTCGGCGAACCCGAGCTCGCGCACGGCGGCCTCGGCCCGCTCGACCCGACCCAGGACGGCCACGGTGACGCCGGTGCCGTAGGGCACCCGAGAGGCCAGGCAGGCCGCCGCCGGCTTGTCCCAGGTGCGCAGTCCCAGGTGACGTGACACCTCACGGACCATGGCCTTGGTGAGGCCCGCCTCGACGAAGGGGAACACGGCCCCGGCGTCGGCCGCCGCCCGCTGACCCGGCCGGTGGTCGCCCAGGTCGTCGAGGTTGACCCCGAGCACCACGGTGGCCTCCTCCTCCGCGGCGAGCGGCGCCACCGCGTCCATCAGGGCGGACTTGCAGTGGAAGCACCGGTCGCCGTCGTTGCCCCGGTAGGCGGCGTCGGCCATCTCGTCGGTGGCCACCTCGTGCCACCGCAGCCCCCACTCGGCCGCGAGGGCCCGGCAATCGTCGTGCTCGGCGCCGGCCAGCGACGGCGACACGGCGGTGACCACCAGGCAGCGATCGGGCCCGAGCGTGGTGTGGGCGACCTGCGCCAGCAGGGACGAGTCGGCTCCTCCGCTGAAGGCCACCACCACCCGTTCGAGGTGGACCAGCTCACGTCGCAGACGATCGAGGGCGTGGTCGACGGCGGCGACGGGGCCGCGACGCAGGTCAGTCGACACCGAGGCGGGCGAGGACCTCGCCGACCGGCGCCACCATGCCGGTGTAGAAGGGACCGAAGTCGGCGTAGACGGCCGACGCCCGATCGAAGCGCATGGTGTAGACGACCTCCTTGAGGTCGTCGGGGTTCACGGCGAAGAGCGTGACCCCCCACTCGTAGTCGTCGAGGCCGGCGGACCCGGTGACGACCTGCAGCACCCGCCCGGCGAAGGTGCGACCCGACGCGCCGTGCTCGTACATGAGCTCCTTGCGCTCGTCGTAGGGCAGGGTGAACCAGTTGGCGTCGGCCTCGCGTCGCTTCGACATCGGGTAGAAGCACCACGAAGGCTTGCCCTCGGGCGGCAGCTGGGGGTGTAGGCGGGCCTGCTTCATCTGGTCGGGCACGCCCTGGGCGTACTCGGACAGCTCGGTGAGCGAGACGTAGGAGTCGCAGATCTCGAGCCCGGCGTCGGCGAGGGCGGCCTGCAGCTCGCGCAGGCGCCACAGGTCGGCATCGAGGGCCATGACGGCGAGGTCGGCCTTGTGGCCGAGCACGGCCACGGTGACGACCTGCACGCCGTCGCCCTGCGCCTTCTCGACGGCGGCGGACACGGCGTCGGCCTCGGTGAGCGGCGTCACCCTGCAGAACAGGTGCACCACCCCCAGGCCGACCGAGGGGGACACGGGATCACTCACACGCCCCACTCTACGGGGCGCTCAGCGAGGGTCGTCGGGCGCCCGCTCGACGGTGACCACGGCGTTGTAGTCGGGCACGCGGGAGACGGGGTCGCGGTGGTCGGCGCCGGCCCCGATCACCACGTTGCCTTCGGGCCAGTGGACCTGGAGGGTGCGCGCCGGCAGCCGGGCCAGGTGGACCCGACCGAGGTACTCGCCGACCTCGTTGCGCAACAGCACCCGGTCGCCCTCGTCGAGGCCCAGGGCGGCGGCGTCGGCGTCGTCGATGTACACCGCGTCGCGTCCGGCGCCGGTGAGGGGGTCGATCTCGCCGAAGACCATGGAGTTGAACTGCTTGCCGCGCCGGGTGGCCACGGTGAAGGTGCCCGGGGCGAGGTCGTGGGTGGGCGGGGAGAGAGGGGTGAAGCGGCCGCGGCCCGACGGCGTGGGGAACACGCCGTCGGCGCAGAGGTGGCGCCCGCCCCACTGCACGGCGTCACCCGTCCGCTCGAGGTGCTCGATGCCGGCGTAGGCGGGCACGACCTCGGCGATCTCGGCGCGCAGGGCCCGGTTGTCGGGCCAGGCGAAGAACGGTGCGAGCTCGGGGTCGACCCGTTGGGCGACGTCGCCGAAGAGGCGCCACTCGCTGCGGGCCAGGCCGACCTGGCGGGGGATCTCGGGCGAGAAGGCGATGCGCCGCTCGGTCGTGGTCTCGGTGCCCCCGCCCTCTTGCTCGTAGCGGGTGGCGACGGGAAGGAGGATGACGTCGTCGCCGGGCACCAGCATCTGGGAGCTCACGACGATGTCCTGGTGGACGCGCAGGGGCACGGTGGCCAGGGCGGCCTCGATCCGGACGGGATCGGGGAGCACGTCGAGGAAGTTCCCGCCCGACATCCACAGCACGTCGAGCTCGCCGCGTTCGGCGGCCTCGGGCATCTCGGCGGCGGTCAGCCCGGCATGGGCGGGCACGGGGAAGCCCCACTGGGCGGAGAGCGCCGCCGCGCTGGTGTCGTCGGGGAGCACCCCACCCGGCAGCGCGGTGGCGTAGGCCCCCATCTCGGCGCCCCCCTGCACACCGGAGTGGCCGCGCAGGGGCATGAGGCCGGCCCCGTCGCGCCCCACGTTGCCCCGGGCCAGGCCCAGGTTCACGATGGCCTGCACCCCGCTCTCGGCGCGGCGGTGCTGGGTGATGCCCATCGACCACAACAAGATGGCCGACGACGCGGCCTGGTACTCGTCGACGAAGGCCTCGACCTGGGCGAGGGTGAGCCCGGCGTCGAGCAACAGGTCGTGCATGGGCTGGGCGTCGAGGGCGGCGACGAGCTCGTCCCACCCCTCGGTGTGGGCGTCGACGAAGTCGCGGTCGACGGCGTCGCGCTCGATCAGGACCTTGAGGGCGGCGTTGGCGAAGGCCACGTCGCCACCGGGGCGCACCGGCACGTGCAGGTCGCACATCTGGGTGCCGAACAGGGCGGACTCGGCGTTGGACGGCACCCAGTAGCGGTCGAGGCCGGGTTCGAGGTACGGGTTCACGACCACGACCCGGCACCCGCGCTTGCGGGCCAGGAAGAGGTACTTCATGAACACGGGCTGGTTGTTGGCCGGGTTGGCCCCCCAGATGACGACCAGGTCGCTCTCGATCACGTCCTGCAACGAGCACGTGGTGGCCGCCACCCCGACGGTGGCCTTGAGCGCGGTGGTCGACGGGGCGTGGCAGACGCGCGCCGCGGAGTCGACGTTGGCGATGCCCAACGCCCGCGCCGCCTTGCCGGCCACGTAGTAGCTCTCGTTGGTGAGGCCCCGGCTGGTGAGGAACAGCGCCGACCGTTCGGGGCCGGCGGCGCGCAGGCCGTCGGCCAGCGCGCCGAGGGCCTCGTCCCACGTGATCGGCCGGAACCCGGCCTCACCCCGTCGCCGGCGCATGGGGTGTCCGAGGCGACCCAGGTCGCGCAGCTCGGCTCCGGTGCGCGACCGCAGGGCCTCGGCATCGGCCAGGACCGACGGATCGAGCGGATCGGCGCAGTTGACCTCGAGCAGCCGCAGTCGGGTGGTGCACAGGTGCACGCCGTCGATGGTCCAGTCGTGCAATCCGGCCACACCGAGGGCGCAGCCGTCGCACACCCCCTGGGTGAGCAGCTTCCAGGCGTACCCGGCGCTCTTGCGGTTGAGCCAGGCGATGCGGGCCATGTCGCCGAAGTGGTTGGGCTTCTGCTCCCCGATGCCGTTGGGCCGGGGACCGACCCACAGCTCGGGGGTGATCGGGAGGCGGTCGCTGAGTCGGGCCGCCACGCGGCGGGCGCGACCGGCCGGCCGGGGGCGGTCCGTCGCTCGGGGGCGGTCGGTGGGTCGGGGGCGGTCGGACGAGGCGGGCACCGGGGAGCTCCTGATCAGACGCCGGTCGAGGGCACGGGACCGCCCTCGACGGGGGCGTAGAGGTTGCCGCCACCGTCGCGGGCGAAGCCGACGAGGACCAATCCGGCCCTCCGAGCGGTGTCCACGGCGAGCGCGGAGGGCCCGCTCACCGCCACCATCGACGCGAACCCGGCGGCCCAGGCCTTGGCCACCAGCTCGAAGGACGCCCGCCCGCTGACCACCAGACCCATGCCGGTGGCCGGGAGGTGGTCGTCGAGGAGCAACCGCCCCACCACCTTGTCGACGGCGTTGTGTCGCCCGATGTCCTCGCGCACCTCCACCAGGTCGGCCTCGGCGGTGAACGCGGCAGCGGCGTGCACCGACCCGGTGGCGTCGAACAGGCCCTGCGCGTCGCGGAGGAGATCAGGAGCGGCCAGCAGCACCTCGAACGCCGGCCCGTGGACCGGGGGCAGCGGGGCCAGCCGGTCGGTGAGCTCGTCGAGCGTCTGGGAACCGCACAGGCCGCACGACGACGTGGCCGGTCCCAACCGGGGGGTGGGGGGCGGGGCCAGACCGCCGGTGTCCACCGAGACCACGTTGAACGCCGTCTCGACGGCCGAGCCGGTGG
The DNA here is from genome assembly GCF_021246445.1 of Rhabdothermincola salaria. NCBI lineage: Bacteria > Bacillati > Actinomycetota > Acidimicrobiia > Acidimicrobiales > Iamiaceae > Rhabdothermincola > Rhabdothermincola salaria. The sequence continues at coordinate 772,366 of NZ_JAJQXW010000002.1, read as the reverse complement.
CGCAGTAGCGGCAGGTGCGCACCTCCGCGCCGCCGAGCAGCCCTTCGGTGAAGCAGAACCCCACCGCCAGCTCGAAGTCGTGGCCCGGCGTGCGCATCGTGGTGGCCACCAGGGTGCCGTCGAGGTGGATCGAGAGGGGCTCCTCGACCACGACCTCGTCGGGTGCACGGCGCAGCGAGCGGCCGTCGAACCGTCGGGTGAGCACGGTCTCGCTGCGGCCTCGGGACATGGCCCCCACGCTACCGACCAGGGCCATCGCTCCCCCGGAGCAGCCGGTCGCCGGGGAACGCTCGTCGCGGTCGGGCGACTACGGGTGCCGGACGTCACGGCCGTACACTGAGCCCTCTGGGGCGCGACGCCGGCAACGGAGCCGGCCGACAAGGACGCACGGACGATGGGCATCGACAACGAGCACGAGAGCTCGCCCCCCGATCGGGAGTACCCGGTCCTCGGCGACCCCTTGCCGCTCCCGGTGACCACCCAGCCCGTCGACGGATCCGAGCCGGCCGAGCGGGGGACGGCCGGTCTCCCGACCCGCTTCGGGCACATCCCGGCGCTCGACGGGCTGCGGGCCGTCGCCGTGCTCACCGTGCTCGCCTACCACTTCGGCGCCGGCTGGCTCCCCGGCGGCTTCCTGGGCGTCGACACGTTCTTCGTCCTCTCCGGCTACCTCATCACCTCGCTGCTGCTCGTGGAGTGGGGGCGGTCGGGCACCACGGACCTGGGGGCGTTCTGGGTCCGGCGGGCCCGGCGCCTCCTGCCCGCCCTGTTCCTCGTGCTCGCCGTGGTGGCCATCTGGGCGGCGATCGCCTGGCCGGCCGACCGGCTCGGGTCGGTGCGGTCGGACTCGCTGTGGACGCTCTTCTACGGCGCCAACTGGCACTTCATCTTCACCGAGCAGTCCTACTTCGACCTGGTGAGCGCCGCCTCGCCCCTGCGCCACGCCTGGTCGCTGGCCATCGAGGAGCAGTTCTACCTGGTGTGGCCCCTCATCTTCATCGGGCTGGTGCGCCTCGGGCGGGGCAGCACCCGCTGGTTGGTGGGGCTCAGCGTGGTCGGCACGGTCGCTTCCATCTGGGCCATGGCCGCCTACTTCGACGAGGGCGATCCCTCCCGGGCCTACTACGGCACCGACAGCCGGGCCCACGGCCTGTTGATCGGCGCGTTGTTGGCCGTCGCCCTGGCGCGGTACCCCCTCGGCCGCCTCCGTGCCCGCCATGCCCCTCCCGGTGTGGTGTCCCGCTACGGACCGCTCGGCATCGGCGTCGTGGGCGCGGCCGTCATGGGGGTGCTGTTCGCCACCGCCGGCGACCGGTCGGCGTGGCTCTACCCGTGGGGCTTCGTGGTCTTCGAGCTGGCCGTGGTGGCCGTCATCGTGGCCATCAACGCGCCCGGCCCCTCGCCCCTCGCCGCCGTGCTGTCGTGGCGCCCGCTGCGGTGGGTGGGCGCCGTCTCCTACGGCCTGTACCTGTGGCACTGGCCGGTGCTGGTCTTCCTCAACGAGGGCAGCACGCGCCTCGAGGGGTTCTCGCTGTTCCTCCTTCGCCTCGGTGTCACCGTCGGGGCCACCGTCGCGTCCTACTACTTGCTCGAACAACCGATTCGGCACGGACGATGGCTGCACGGATGGAAGGGCTGGGCGGCGGCGCCGGTGGGCTTCGCTCTGGCGGCCTCGGTCATCGTGGTGAGCACCCGCGACGCCGAGCCACCACCTGACTTCCTCGTGGCCAACCCCGAAGAGGTCCTGACCTTCGAGTCCGACGTGCCGATCCCCACCACCGCCCCACCGACGACCACGCCCCCGGAGTCCACCGAGTCCACCGACGCCGTGCCGTCGACCACCACGCTGCCGCCTCGCGACATCGGCCGGGTGCTGATGATCGGGGACTCCATCGCCGCGTCGGTGGCCCCGGGCATGGCCCAGTTCGCCACCAACAGCGGCCAGAGCTTCACCGCCTCCACCCTGCCGGGTTGCAGCCAGATCACCGGGTTGGCCACCCCCGGTCCCGGCCAGGAGCCCTTCCCGTGGGCTCAGCCCTGCGAGACCGAGACCATCCGGTTGCAGAGCGGCCTGGCCGCCTCCAAGCAGGCCTCGACGGTCCTGTGGATGTCGAGCTGGGAGACATCTGACCGGCTGGTCGACGGGACCTTCTACGAGTTCGGGACCCCCGAGGCGGACGACGTGATCCTGCGCCTCATCGACGAGGCCAAGCAGCGCATCCTGCAGGGCACCGACTCGCTGCTGGTGCTGGTGCAACAACCGCCCAACGCCTGGTCGCAGATGATCGGGCCCCCTGACGACCTCAACGCCGAGCGCATGGCCCACATCAACGAGCTCTACGAGCGCTACGCAGCCGCCCACCCCATCGACACCCGCGTGCTCGACCTGGCCAGCATCGTGTGCCCCACCGGGCATCCGTGCCCCGAGCAGGTCGAGGGTCTCGCCCCCCGCCCCCGTGACGGCGCCCACTACTCCGAGGAGGGCGCCTCCTGGGTGGCGGCCAAGCTCTACGAGCAGCTCCAGGTGATGGCCACCTGAGGCGGCGACCTCCCGCTGCCGCCGCCCCGACCGAGCGACTCCGCCTACTGTCCCCGCGATGGCCCCGCCCCTGCACCCGTCGCTCGCCCCGATCGCCTTCCTGCTCGGCGAGTGGGAAGGCCTCGGTGAGGGCCGCTACCCGACCATCGACGACTTCTCCTACGGCGAGCACCTCACCTTCGGTCACGCCGGCAAGCCCTTCCTGAGCTACGCCCAACGCTCCTGGGACCCGGCCACCGGCGCACCGATGCACGTGGAGACCGGCTACCTCCGCGTCACCGAGGCGGCCGTCGGCCAGCCGGGTGCGGGGGTGGAGATGGTGGTGAGCCAGCCCACCGGCATCGTCGAGGTCCTGGTGGGCACGGTGGTCGACGACGCCCTGCGCCTGCACTCGACGGTGGTCGCCCTCACCCCCACGGCCAAGGAGGTCGTCGAGGTCGAGCGCGAGCTGCGCCTGCAGGACGGCGTACTGGTCGGCCGCCTGGCCATGGCCGCCGTGGGTCGCCCCCTCACCCACCACCTCGCCTCACGACTCGCCCGGCCCCCGGCCTAGGGGACCCAGGCCGGGGCCGGTCACGGTGCCGGGGAGAAGACATGGGCGCGGCCCCGATCACGGCCTCGACGACCCCCTACGGCCGCGCTCGCGGTGCCGGGCTGGCCCCAGTCAGGCGCTCAGAGCTGGGAGATCCGGTCGGCGTCGAGGTTGGCCCGTTCGACGACAGGACCGTCCACCGCCGAGGCGAACGACGGGTCGCACTCGTAGGCGCCCTCCTCCGACGGAGCCGCCCGGACGAAGGTGGTGCCCTCGAGCTTCACGAGGATGCCGCAATCGGTCGGGAGGTTCTCGGCGGGGTTGCCCGAGGCGTGGAGCCCGCCGCCGGTCCACTCGGTGACACCGGACAGCTCCTCGAAGACACATTGGCGGGTGAGCTCGGATCCGCAGGCCTGGGCCGCGGTGGCCCAGAGCAGGAAGGCGGAGGTCGACTGCATGCCGAGGAGGCTGGTGCGACCCCCCGCGGCTTCGATCATCTCCAGGTACTGGGCGGTGGCCGGGTTGAGGTCGGCCTCCTCGAACGGGATGTAGGAGAGGCGCATGTAGACGTCGTCGCCGAAGCCCGACGTGTTCCAGTCGCGGAAGGCCTCGTCGTAGAAGTTGGTGTCCACCAACCACGTGGGCCGGTAGTCGAGCTGGTCGGCGGCCTCGAGCATGTTGCGGAAGTTCGGGTTGGGGCTGCCGACGAAGTACACCATCTCCGCCCCGCAGTCCTTCAGCTTCTGGGCGAAGGGCTTCCAGTCGGCCTCACCCTGGATGTTGTACTCCTGGTCGCAGCCGATGAAGGTCCACCCCAGCTCGGGATAGGCGGAGATGGCCTTGTCGCGTGTGTCGATGGTGGCCGAGTAGTTGGCGTAGACGATGGCGGCCTTGTCGACCTTCTCCGGGTAGAGCTCGGCCAGCTGGGCGGCGGGCGCCCCGACGGTGAAGTCGGCGGGCACCGGGAACGCCTCGACCTTCAGCGGTCCGTTGGCGAACTGGGGGCTCACCGCGAAGCCGGGCACCGACGGCATGGCGCAGGCCCGACGAACGCTCTCCTGGGATGCGTCCAACGACCACCCCTGGCCCACCAGGAAGAACTCCCGCTCGCAGGCCTCGGTCATCACGTTGTTGACCTCGGTGATCTTGGCGTCGTAGTAGGTGCCCTCGATCGAGCGGCCGTTGATGCCGCCCTGCTCGTTGCACCAGTCGATCATCGCCGACACGGCGTCGGAGAGCTCCCGGTTGAGGCCGGGTGAGTTCTGGAACCCGGCGTCGTCGCCGTAGCCGATCTGGATCGCCGTGTCGGTCACGCCCTGGTCCGTGGCGCCGGTGGCGTCCCCGGGCCCGCACGGGGAGGCGAGGTCGCCGAACATCCCCTGGCCGGACTCGCCGGACGCGGCGGTGGTCTCCGTCGTCGGGTCGTCACCGCCACCGTCGGCCTCGTCGTCACGGCCGCCGCCGCAGGCGCCGACCGCCAGGCCCAGCACGGCGACGACCGCCGCCACACGCTTCCAACCCATGGGTCCCCCTCGCGCCGCCCCACCCGGCTGGTGTGCGGTAGGTCACTCGACCGGGACTGTATATCGTATTTCCTATCCGGAACCGGGCGCCCGGCGCTGCCTCGGGCCACGGTCGCACCGTGCCCGACCACCCCGGTGGGCCCCACCGGCAGCGGCGCGGCCGCAGATGCCGGGCGTCTCCGAACGACGCCGGACGCGGAACGGGGCGCCCGATGGGCGCCCCGTTCCTCCAGCGATGGGCTCCGGCGAGGCCGGGGCCGTGGGGACTAGAAGTCCTCCATGCCTCCGGGCATCCCGCCGCCACCCTCTTCGGGACCGTCGGCGATGACGGCCTCGGTGGTGAGGAACAGCGCCGCGATGGAGCCGGCGTTCTGCAGCGCCGAGCGGGTGACCTTGGCGGCATCGATGATGCCGGCCTTGACCAGGTCCTCGTACTCGCCGGTGGCGGCGTTGAGGCCCTCGCTCGGGGTGTCGAGGTTGCGCACCCGCTCGACCACGACGCCGCCCTCGAGGCCGGCGTTGGTGGCGATCTGCTTGATGGGCTCCTCCAGGGCGTGGGCCACGATGCGGGCACCGATGGCCTCATCGGGGTGGAGGTCCTTGAGCATGTCGAGCACCTTGGCCTGGGCCCGGAGCAGGGTGACGCCACCACCGGCGACGACACCTTCCTCGATGGCGGCCTTGGTGGTGCTCACCGCGTCCTCGATGCGGTGCTTCTTCTCCTTGAGCTCCACCTCGGTGGCAGCGCCGACCTTGAGCACCGCGACACCGCCGGAGAGCTTGGCCAGGCGCTCCTGGAGCTTCTCGCGGTCGTAGTCGGAGTCGGTGTTGTCGATCTCGGCCTTGATCTGGGCGATGCGACCCTGCAGGTCGGCGTCGTCGCCCGAGCCCTCGACGATGGTGGTCTCGTCCTTGGTGACCACGACCTTGCGGGCCTGGCCGAGCAGGTCGAGGGTGGCGTTCTCGATCTTGAGACCGACCTCTTCGGTGATGACCTGGCCGCCGGTGAGGATGGCCATGTCCTGCAGCATCGCCTTGCGGCGGTCACCGAAGCCGGGGGCCTTGATGGCCACCGAGTTGAAGGTGCCGCGGATCTTGTTGACCACGATGGTGGCCAGGGCCTCGCCCTCGATGTCCTCGGCGATGATGACGAGCGGCTTGCCCGACTGCATGACCTTCTCGAGGACGGGCACGAGATCGCGCACGGCGGTGATCTTGGAGCCCACGAGGAGGATGTAGGGGTTCTCGAGGACCGCTTCCATCCGCTCGGTGTCGGTGACGAAGTACGGCGAGATGTAGCCCTTGTCGAAGCGCATGCCCTCGACGAGGTCCATGCCCATGCCGAAGGTCTGGGACTCCTCGACGGTGATGACGCCGTCCTTGCCCACCTTGTCGATGGCCTCGGCGATCATGGTGCCGATCTCGGCGTCGGCGGCGGAGATGCCGGCGACCTGGGCGATCTGGCTCTTGTCGTCGACCTCGGCCGACACGGCGCGGATGCCCTCGACGGCGGCGGCGACACCGGCTTCGATGCCCTTCTTGACCGACATCGGGTTGGCGCCGGCGGCCACGTTGCGCAGGCCCTCGCGGACCATGGACCAGGCCAGGACGGTGGCGGTGGTGGTGCCGTCACCGGCGACGTCGTCGGTCTTCTTGGCCACCTCCTTCACCAGCTCGGCGCCGATCCGCTCGAAGGGATCCTCGAGCTCGATCTCCTTGGCGATGGACACGCCGTCGTTGGTGATGGTGGGAGCGCCCCACTTCTTGTCGAGGACCACGTTGCGGCCCTTGGGGCCGAGCGTGACGCGCACGGCGTCGGCGAGCTGGTTCATGCCTCGCTCGAGCGCCCTTCTGGCCTGCTCGTCGAATTCGATGATCTTCGGCATCGGCTGCTTTCCCTCCGTTGGGTGTTAGCACTCTCGGTCGGAGACTGCTAACAGCAAACCACCCCATCGGCGAGACCGCAACCTCGTCGATCAGCCTCCGGCGACCGCCTGCATGATCGAGACGGTGGCGCCGTCGGGCACCGGCGTGGACAGACCGTCGAGGAAACGGACGTCGTCGTCGTCGACGAAGACGTTGACGTAGCGCACCAGGTTGCCCTCGTCGTCGAGCAACTTGGCCGAGAAGCCCTGGTGGGCGGCGTCGAGGTTGGTGAGGACCTCCTGGACCGTGGATCCCTCGACCGGGACCTGGGTCTGCCCGCCGGTCATGGTGCGAAAGACGGGGGGCACGCGGACGGTGACGCTCATGGGTGGCTTCCTTCTCACTGGTGATCGACGCTCGGTCACCCGGCGGGGCAGACGTGCCCTGCGGGACCGGACGACGATGCTACCGGGCGTGGGATCATGTCCCCCGTGACCGCCCCCCGGCTCCGCACCCACGACGCCGCCGAGTTCCGCGTCGAGGACCTCCTGGCCGCCAAGGGCGACACGACCGTCTCGGTGTGCATCCCGGCTCGCAACGAGGAGACCACCGTCGGCGCCATCGTGGCCACCATCCATCGCGAGCTGGTCGACGACCTCGGCCTGGTCGACGAGATCGTCGTCGTCGACGACCACTCGAGCGATCGCACCGCCTCCGAGGCCACGGGCGCCGGCGCCCGGGTGGTGGCCGCCGAGGAGGTGCTCGCCGACCACGGTCGGGGCCACGGCAAGGGCGAGGCGCTCTGGAAGTCGCTGTTCGCCTCCACCGGCGACGTGGTGGTGTGGTGCGACGCCGACGTGCAGGACTTCAGCCCCCGGTTCGTGACCGGCCTGCTCGGCCCGCTGCTCACCGATCCCGAACTGGCCTTCGTGAAGGGCTTCTACGAGCGCCCCGTCGACGGGCAGGTGCGCGGCGGAGGCCGCGTCACCGAGCTGGTGGCCCGACCGGTGCTCACCTTGTTGTTCCCGGACCTCGCGGGCGTCGTGCAGCCCCTCTCGGGGGAGTACGGAGGTCGCCGAGAGGTCCTCGAGCAGCTGCCCTTCGTCGAGGGCTACGGCGTGGACATCGCGCTGCTCATCGACATCGCCGAGCGCTTCGGGGTGCACCGGCTGGCGCAGGTCGACCTCGGCCAGCGCGTCCACCGCAACCGACCACTGCACGAGCTGTCGCCGATGGCCGCCCAGGTGCTGCAGGCGGCGCTCCGGCGCGCCGCCCCCGGCCTGGCCCCCGACCGGGCCCTGCTCACGCCGCCCGAGCTCGAGGCCGTGGAGATCTCCTACCGGGAGCGTCCGCCGCTGGCGTCGGTGCCGGCGTACGGGCGGCGAACCGGCGCGAGCCCGACGGGCTGAACGCCGATCCGAGCACCCGCCCGAGGCGGCCTCAGTCGCCGAGCTGGGCGATGACCTCGTCGCCGAACGCGGCGAGGGTGCGGGCCGGGGCGAAGTCGCAGAACCACGGGTAGACCCGCTCGATGCCGTCGTCGGCCAGGCGGCCGAAGTGCTCCACCAGCTCGGGACCGGTCCCGATGACGGGGCTGGAGCGCCCGAACCGGCGTCGGGCCGCCTCGGTGACCTCCTCGCGGCTGGCCTCGTCGGGCACGTAGGCCACCATCTGCTGGATCGACACCCGGGCGTCGCCCACCTGGTCGCGCAGCTCGTGGACCTTGTCCAACAGCCCGACGTGGAGGTTCCACCAGTCGGCGTGCTCTCGGACCAGCGCCAGCGTCTTGGGCCCGGCCCCGCCGATCACGATCGGGATCCGACCCTGCGGCGTCGGCTGTTGCACGGCCGCGTCGAGGTGGTGGAACTCACCGTCGTAGGTGACGCTCTCACCGGCCCACAGGGCCCGCACCACCTCGAGCGTCTCGCGCAGGCGCTCGACCCGCTCACGCGGCCGGCTGGACCCGACCCCGAAGGTCTCCAGCTCGGTGGGCACCGAACCCCAGCCGATGCCCAGCTCGAAGCGGCCCCCCGACGCGTGGTCGATGGACACGGCCTGGCGGGCCAGCACGGCGGGGTGTCGGAAGGCGTCGCACAGCACCAGCGAGCCGACCGCCAACCGTTCGGTGTGGGCGGCCAGCCAGGTCGTGGTGACCATGGCCTCGTACATCGGCTGGTCGTCGGCCATCGGAGGGGCGAGGTGGTCCATGCCGGTGATGCCGACGAAGCCGGCGGCCTCGGCCGCCCGGGCCCGCTCGACCAGCTGGTCGAAGGACATGCGCATCTGGGGCAGGAACAGGTTGAACTGCAAGGTGGTCCCTCTCGGTCGTCGTCGGGTCCGGCCGTGCCGTCGCCCGCCCCCTCGTCGGCATCGACCCTACCGAGGGTCGCGAGCACCGGCCGGCGGTGCTGCGAACTCGGCGCCCACCGGGCCCGGCGACCACAATGGCCGCCGACGCGACCGACCCGACCGGCCTCGCTCCCCAAGCGATCCCGAGCTGACGGAGACGACCTCACCTCATGGACCTCGACGAGTACCGAGCGGGTCTCGACGCCTGGCTCGAGCACCACGCCGAGGCGTTGGCCCCCGCCCACGAGGGCAAGGGCACGCTGGACGAGCAGCTGGCCCAGATCGAGAAGGTGAAGCGGCTCGCCTTCGACGCGGGGTGGATGCGCCACGGGTGGCCCGAGCGGGTCGGGGGCCTGGGTGGATCCACCCTCCTGCGGGCTTACCTCCAGGAGGCCGTGACGGCCCGCGACCTGGTCGAGCCCGGCCTCTTCTCGATGCAGGAGGTGCTCGCCCCCACCATGATCGACTTCGCCTCGCCCGAGCTCGGGGCCATCATGGTCCCCCGCCTGCTGCGGGGCGACGAGACGTGGTGCCAGGGCTTCTCGGAACCGGGCACCGGATCCAACCTCGCCTCGCTGGCGTGCCGGGCCGTCCGCGACGGCGACACCTGGCGGGTGACCGGCCAGAAGGTCTGGACGAGCTTGGCCCAGTACGCCGAGCGGTGCGTCCTGCTCACCCGCACCGGAACCGTGGAGTCGGCCCACCGGGGCATCACCGGGCTCTTCGTCGACATGGACTCGCCGGGGATCACCGTGCGCCCCATCGAAGCCGTGCACGGCTCCGAGGAGTTCTCCGAGGTCTTCTTCGACGACGTGGTCGTGCCCGCCGAGCGCATGCTGGGCGCCGAAGGGCAGGGCTGGAGCGTGGCCATGGACCTGCTCCCCTACGAGCGCAGCACCGCCCTGTGGCAGCGCGCCGCCTTCCTGCACCGCCGTCTCCAGCAACTGCTCGAGCTGGCCCCGGCCGACAGCCTCGACCCGGTGCGGCTGGGCGAGGTCACCCAGACCCTCTACGCCTTCCGTGCCCGTTCTCGCGCCACCCAGCACCGCATGGCCGACGGGGGCACCCTCGGGCCGGAGACCTCGATCGACAAGGTGCTGTTGGCCACCACCGAGCAGGCCGTGTTCGACCTCTTCGCCGACGCCCTCGCCGCCGAGCTCACCACCGGCGACGACCCGGCCAGCAGCCAATGGCGGGCCGAGTTCCTCTACTCGCGGGCCGCCTCGATCTACGGCGGGAGTTCGGAGATCCAGCGCAACATCATCGCTCGCCGCCTCCTCGACCTCGGGAGCGACCGCTGATGGACGGCGACGACCTCGCCCTGTTCGAACGCAGCCTGCGCGCCGCGGTCGAGCGGCGCTCCAGCGCCGAGCTCGACCACGCGCTCGACGACCTGGGGTGGCCCGACGCGCTGCGCAGCGATCCGCAAGCGGCCGTGTCGTCGCTGTTCGCCCTGCAGGGTCGGGCGCACGCCACCTCCGACGCCCTCACCGGCGTGGTGGCCGACGCGCTGGGGATCGACTGCGACCTCGACACCGGCATCGTGTTGCCGGCGGCGGGCCGATGGGCGGCTCCCGGTCGCCTCGAGGGTCGGACCCTGCACGTGCACGGGGCGGCCCTGGCCGCCTTCGCCTCCAGGAGCGAGGCGCTCGTCGTGGCCACGGCCGGCGACGACGTGGTGGCGGTGACCGTGCCCACGGCGTCGCTGCCGCGGCGACCGGTGGAGGGGATCGACCCCTGGATGGGCCTTCAGGAGATCGACGCCCGGGGCCTCGAGGCCACCGCCGTGCCGCAGCCGGTCGCCGAGGGGTGGCCGGCTGCGGTCGCCCGGGCCCAGCTGGCCCTGGCCCACGAGCTGGTCGGCGCGAGCCGTCGCATGCTCGAGCTGGCCCGAGAGCACGCCCTCGAGCGCGAGCAGTTCGGTCGGCCCATCGCCACCTTCCAGGCGGTGCGCCACCGCCTGGCCGACACCCTCGTGGCCATCGAGACCGCCGACGCCCTCGTCGACGCGGCCTGGCTCGACGGCACCGCCCGGACCGCGGCCATGGCCAAGGCGGTCGCCGGACGGGAGGCCAGGGTGGCGTCCAAGCACTGCCAGCAGGTGCTCGCCGGCATCGGCTTCACCGCCGAGCACGAGCTGCACCGCCACGTGCGGCGGGTGCTGGTGCTCGATGCGCTCTTCGGCACGTCCAAGGCCCTGACCGCGGCTCTGGGCGCGGAGCTGGCCGGCAGCCGCCGCCTCCCGCCCCTGCTCCCCCTCTGACCATCCGGCAGGGCCGGCGGCCACTCCCTACGCTGACCGTGACCGCCGGGCGGCCGCGCCCACCGACGACCGCGGAGGACCTCGATGGCGACCGAGCGACCGGCGATGGGCCGATGGTTCGAGGATCTCACCCCGGGCATGGTGATCGACCACGCCGTGACCCGCACCGTGACCGAGTGGGACAACACCCAGTTCTCGGTGATGACCATGAACCCCCAGCCCCTGCACCTCGACCAGTCGTTCGCGGAGACGACCGAGTTCGGCCAGCGGGTCGTCAACAGCCTCTACACGCTCTCGCTGCTCATCGGCCTCACCGTGTACGAGACCACCCACGGCACCACCGTGGCCAACCTGGGGTTCGGCGAGATCGCCTTCCCCGCACCGGTGTTCCACGGGGACTCGATACGCGCCCGCACCGAGGTCCTCTCCGCTCGACCGTCGTCGTCACGGCCCACCCAGGGCGTCGTCGAGTTCGAGCACCAGGCGTTCAACCAGCACGACGACCTGGTGGCCCGTTGCCGGCGTTCGGCGCTCATGCGGCGCCGCCCGGCATGAGCGCGGTCGACCGGCGCTGGCGCAGCCTGCTGTTCGTGCCCGCGAGCCGACCGGACCTGGCCGCCAAGGCACCCCGCTCGGAGCCCGACGCCGTGGTGCTCGACCTCGAGGACGCCGTCCCCGCCCATGCCAAGGACGAGGCCCGGGCCGGCCTCACCGCCGTGCGGGCCGAGCTGCCGTCGGGGCTCTCCGTGTGCGTGCGGGTCAACCCACCCGGCACCGAGTGGTTCGAGGCCGACGTGGCCGCCCTGCCCGCCGATCTGGCCGCCGTCGTGGTCCCCAAGGTCGAGACCGTGGGGCAGCTGGATCGCCTCGAGCACCTCCTCGGCGACCGCCCGGTGGTCGCGGGCCTGGAGACGGTGCGGGGCGTGGTCGACGCCCGCCTCCTGCTGCAGGGCCCGGTGGTCGGTTGCTACTTCGGCGCCGAGGACTACGTCGCCGACCTCGGCGGGGTGCGCACCCCCGACAACGCCGAGGTGGCCCACGCCCGCGCCTCGGTGGCCATGGCCGCCCGGCTGGGAGGCGTGCCCGCCCTCGACATGGTGACCCTCGACTTCGGCGACGCCGAGCGCTTCGTGCTCGAGGCCCGCCAGGCCCGGGCCCTCGGCTACTCCGGGAAGCTGTGCATCCACCCGGCCCAGGTCGGCCTGGCCAACGAGGCGTTCCTCCCCTCGGCCGAGGAGCTCGACTGGGCCCGACGCCTCCTCGCCGCCTTCGCCGACGCGGGAGGCGCCACCATCGCCTTCGAGGGCCTCATGGTCGACGAGGTCGTCGCGGCCCGGGCCCGAGCCGTCCTCGCCACCGCGGGCGACGACTGATCCCGCCTCAGCGGCGGTCGCTCGGGCCGCAGTGGGCGAGCACGGCTCGCACCGCCGCGGCGCAGGGGTCGGCCCGCGAGGCGTCGGCGCCCACGAGCTCGCTGAGCGACACCACGGTGAGGTGGTCGGGCAGGGCGGGCAGGGGGTCGACCACCTCGCCGACCACGGCCAGCACGGGCACGCCCACCTCGGCCGCCAGCTCGGTCACGCCGCCCACCACTTTGCCGGCGAATGACTCCTGGTCGAGGAAGCCCTCACCGGTCACGACGAGGTCGACGTCCTCCATGAGCTCGTCGAGACCCACCTCCTCGGCGACGACCTCGAAGCCCGAGACCAGGTCGGCCCCCACCGTGGCCAGGCCCCCGGCCAGCCCTCCGGCGGCCCCGGCCCCGACCAGGGCGGTGACGTCGATGCCCGACTCCCGCTCGTAGACCTGAGCGAGGCGAGCCAGGCGACGGGAGAGCAGCTCCACCTGGGCCGGCGACGCCCCCTTCTGGGGACCGAAGACGGCGGCGGCGTCGACGAACGAGGTGGTCACGTCGCAGGCCACGACGAGCTCGACGCCCCGGAGCCGTTGGGGTGGGTGCAGGGCCTCCAGCGCCCCCAACCCGCCGTCGGTGGTGGCCGAACCGCCCACGCCCACGAGGACCCGGGTGGCGCCCGACTCGACGGCCAGGGCGATCAGCTCACCGGTGCCGGCCGTGGAGGCCCCGATCGGGTCGTTGGCCTCCGGGCCCCCCACCAGGGCCAGGCCCGACGCCCGGGCCATCTCGATGACGGCCGCCCGGCGGTGCAGGCGCCAGGCCGCCTCCACCGGCTCGCCGAGGGGCCCGCGCACGGTGGCCACCCGGTTGGGGCCACCGAGTGCGTCGAGGAAGCCCTCCCCGCCGTCGGCCATCGGCACCCCGGTCGCCTCGTGACCGTCTCGGGCGAGGGCGGCCACCAGCGCCTCCGTCACCTCGACGGCGGTGGCCGTCGACTTGAACTTGTCCGGGGCCACCAGCACGCGCACGTCCCCATCCTGGCCCAGCTCGGGGCGACCGGGCCCGGCCGGACAGCCGGTCGGGACGAGCCGAGGGCTCAGAGCAGGTAAAACGCACCCATGGCCCAGCGACCCGTGGTGATCGTGTCCAACCGAGGTCCCGTGACCTTCCAGGTCGCCGACAGCGGGGACCTGGTCGCCAAGCGTGGCGCCGGAGGGCTGGTGTCGGGCATCGGCCCGCTCGTGGCCGGGACCGACGCCACCTGGGTGGCAGCCGCGATGAGCGACGGGGACCGGCGAGCCTCCGAACAGGGGGTGGTGGAGGCCGAGGGCTTCCGCGTCCGCAGCCTCGCCATCGACCCCGATCAGTACCGGATGGCCTACGACGTGGTGTGCAACGCCACCTTGTGGTTCCTGCACCACGGCCTCTACGACCTGGCTCGCCGGCCCCGCTTCGACACCCGCTTCCGCGAGGCGTGGCAGGCCTACCGCGACGTCAACGCCGCCTTCGCCGAGGTGGTGGCCGACGACGCACCCGACGGGGCGGCGGTGCTGGTGCAGGACTACCACCTGGCCCTGGTGGGCGGGATCCTCGCCCAGCGCCGGCCGGACCTGCGCACCGTGCACTTCAGCCACACCCCGTTCGCCAACCCCGACACGTGGCGCGTCCTGCCCACCGACCTCGGGGCCGAGCTGCTCGAGGGCATGGCCGGGCACCACGCCTGCGGCTTCCACAGCCGCCGTTGGGCCGACGCCTTCGCCGCCTGCTGCGCCGAGCAGCTGGGCCGCACCCCCACCACCTTCGTGTCCGCCCTCGCGTCGGATCCCGACGACATCGGGGCGGTGGCCGCGTCACCGGCCTGCGCCACCGCCCTCGACGAGCTCGACCACCTCGTCGGCGACCGCGCCTTCGTGGTCCGGGTCGACCGCATCGAGCTGTCGAAGAACATCCTGCGCGGCTTCGCCGCCTACGAGGACCTGCTCGAGCGGTATCCGCAGTGGCGCGAGCGGGTCGTGTTCGGGGCGTTCGTCTACCCCTCACGAGAGGGGCTGCCGGAGTACCTGGCCTACCGCCAGGAGGTCGAGACGGTCGTGCGCCGCATCAACGAGCGGTGGGGGACACCCGGGTGGGAGCCCATCGTCCTCGACCCCACCGACGACTTCCCCCGGTCGGTCGCCGCCCTGCGCCGGGCCGACGTCTTCCTCGTCAACCCCATCCGCGACGGGCTGAACCTCGTCGCCAGCGAGGGGCCGCTGGTCAACGACCGCGATGCGCTGCTGCTGCTCAGCCCCGAAGCCGGCATCTGGGACTCCCTCGGCGACGTGGCCCGCGCCGTGCACCCCTACGACGTGAGCGGCACCGCCGACGCCCTCGCCGACGCCCTGGCCGTCGGACGGGCCGCGCGGGCCGACGAGGGTCGGGCGCTCAAGGCGAGGGCCGGCGCCCGGCGCCCCGCCGACTGGCTCGACGAGCAGCTCGACGCCGCCGGGTGAGCCGCTCGTGACCACCGCCGAGCCCACCGAGCCGTCCGGTACCGAGACCGGCATCCGCCTGACCGGGCGGGGCGTCGCCGTGTTCGCCGCCCTCGCCGCCGCCGTCGTCGCGCTGGCCCTCGTCGTCCCGGCCCTGGCCGACCGCTTCCAGTCGGCCAACGGGGGCGTGCTGCTGAGCGATGTCGCCAAGGGCTGGTCCCACACCGTGCTGCACCCTGCCTACTGGGTGTTCCTGGCGGTGCTCGCCCTGCTCGAGTGGCGCTGGCCGGCACGACGGGGGGAGGGCCTGCTCAGCACCGGCGGCGCCCAGGACCTGGCCTGGTTGCTGCTGGCCCCCTTCTTCACCCTCACCCTGGTGGCCGGGTACGTGCACGTGCTCGACGCCCTCTACGACGGTCCCCTCGGCGGCACCGCCCTCGACGTCGAGGGCACGCTGGGCACCGCCGTCGCCTTCGTGCTGGCCTTCCTCCTCGCCGACTTCTTCATGTGGTTCAGCCACTGGGTGCGCCACAAGGTGCCGCCCCTGTGGCGCTTCCACCAGGTGCACCACTCCCAGCGGGCCATGAGCGCGCTGACCGACAACCGGGTGCACTTCTTCGAGTCGATCGTGTCGGCCACGCTCGCCTACGTGCCCGCCCGCCTGCTCGGGCTGGGCGACGAGGCGGCCCTGCTGTTGGCGCTGGGCACCGTGTACTTCACGGGCTTCACCCACGCCAACCTGCGCACCAACCTCGGGCCGCTGCGCTACGTCGTCGTCACCCCTCAGTCCCACCGGATCCACCACTCCACCCAGGAGCCGCACTGGGACAAGAACTTCGGGGCCATCTGCAGCATCTGGGACCGCCTGTTCCGCACCCAGTACCACCCCGCCGACGAGTACCCGGGGGTGGGGATCGACGACCAGGACTTCCCCCTGGAGCACTCGACCCGCCCCGCCGCGGTGCTGGCCACCTACGGCCGCCAGCTGGTGTACCCGTTCCGCAAAGTGGCCGCCGACCTCCGCCGCTGACGGCGTCAGACCAGATCCAGGGCCCGGCGTTCAGCGCCCGGCGCTCAGGTCAGTCGGTCGGCGAGGGCCCCGAGGAGCTCGAGGGCGCCCTCGGGCCCGTCGACGTGCACGTCGGCGGTGTCGGCCAGGCGCTGGTCCTGCTCGTCGGAGGACACGGCCACCTTGACCGTGGCCACGCCCCGCTCGGCCAGCACGTCGAGCGCGGCGAACGCCGGCAGGTCGCCCACGTCGTCGCCCAGGAAGCACACCGCCGCCAAGCCGTCGGCCAGGTCGAGCAGGGCCGTGCCCTTGTCGGCGGGCACCGGTGGGTGCAGCTCCACCGACATGCGCGCCGAGTTCTTCTCGAGCCCGGTGCGCACCGCCTCGGCCGCCGCCCAGGCCTCCACCTCACCGGCGAGCTCGGGGTGCTCTCGGTAGTGGAGGGTGACCGACAGCTCTTTGTGCTCGACGCGCATGCCGTCGGGCCCGCCGTCGCGTGCGGCGGTCACCACCTCGTCGACCACGGGGGCCCACGCGGCGGCCTCGGGATGGTCGTCGCGGGTGCCGCCCACCACCCGCTGCAGGCCGTACAGACCCGAGACGGTGACCGAGCTGGGGAAGAAGCGCTCGAGGAAGGCCACCGGGCGTCCCGAGATCACCGCCACCCGGGCCACCACGCCGGCCAACCGGTCGAGGACCTCGACCGACCCGTGGAGCGGCCGCGACGTGTCGGGGTCGGCGACGATGGCGGCCAGCGTGCCGTCGAAGTCGGTGAAGACCCCGGCCCGGTGGGGCGCGGCCAGGACACCGTCGAAGGCGAGGAGCGCCTCGGCCGGGTCGGTGGCCACGCGTCAGGCGGCCAGGTCGGGACCCAGCACGACCAGCAGCGAGGCGCCGGCGGGATCGGCGGGCGGCTCGGCCGGCATCACCCTGACCGCGGCCGGGTCGGTGCCGAGGGTGGTGGCCAGGGCCTCGGCCTCGGCCTGGGACCCCTCCACGAAGTAGACCAGCGTGGTGGTGACCGGCGAGGCGTTGGTGGTCTCGACCTGGGTGTAACCGTCGCCTTGGAGCTGGGCCTGCAGGGTGCCGGCGGCGCCGCTGACCCCGGCGCCGTTGGCCACCATCACCGGCACCTCGGCCGGCGGTCGCACCGCCGGCGGGACCGTGGTGGTGGTGGCATCCGGGTCGACGCTGGTGGTCGTGGTCGCCTGCTCGGTGTCGTCGCCGGTGGACACCAGCGTGCCCTCCTCGTCGTAGCCCTTCACCAGCAGCACCACGCCGATGACGACGGCGATGACGATGAGCACGGCGCCGACGAGGTTGTCGCGCGCCGGCTCGGAGCCGCCCGGGCCGGCCGGCGGGTTCACAGCCCTTGCTGCTCCGTGGTCTCGCTCCGAGACTCCTGGCGGGCCCGGCGCCGGCGGTCGCGCATGCGCCGCAGGCGACGCACGCCCAGCGGGTCGTACTCGTAGGCCTCGGGGCTCTCGAGGAGCTGACCGAGGACCTCGTAGTAGCGGGTGGCCGAGAGCTCGAACTTCTCCTGGATCAACGTCTCCTTGGGGCCCGTCTCGTTCCACCAGGAGCGTTCGAAGTCCAGGATCGCCCGATCACGATCGGTCAGTTCCATGTGTCGAGCTTTCCCCGCCGTTGGTTCGAATACAAGGACCCCACCAGTGTCGCACGCACCGCCTCCCGACCCGCCCCACCGCCACTCACCAGCCGACGCTCCCCGCCTTCCGACCCGCCCCCGCGCGTACCTGTCGGAGACGTGCGCCCACAGGTGGCGCGAGATCCCCGACAGGTTCACACCGGTGGGCGGCGGATGGGGTGGGCGTCCCGACGTCGGGGACGGCCTGCTCAAGCCAGGGTGGCGCCGTCGACGCGGACGTACTCGCCGTTGACGTGGGCGGCGTCGTCGGAGGCGAGGAAGGCGATGGTGCTCGCCACCGTGTCGGGGCCCCGGTTCTGGTCGACGGGCGAGATCCGACCGAAGAGCGACCAGTCCGAGTCCGGCGGGAGCATGGCGCCGGTCGCCGCGCTGAGCGGGGTCTCGATCCCGCCCGGGGCGACCGCGTTGACCCGCAGACCTCGCTTGGCGTACTCCACCGCCAGGGTGTAGGTCATCGAGAGGATCCCGCCCTTGGAGGCGGCGTAGGCGAGCATGTAGGGGTGGCCCGACAGGCTCGAGGTCGAGGCGGCCATGACGATGTTGCCCCTGCTCTCGAGGAGGTGGGGTAGGCATGCCTCGGTCACCAGGAACGTGCCGGTGAGGTTCACGCCGATGACGAGGTCCCACTGCTCGCGGGGGACCTCGTGGCTGTGGCTGGTCCGCATGATGCCGGCGATGTTGCACAGCACGTCGAAGCGGCCGAAGGCCTCCACCACCTCGCCGACCACCCGGGCGACATCCGACTGGTCGGCCACGTCGCACACCCAGGCCCGGGCCTCGACGCCGGCCTGGCGAGCGGCGGCGGCCACCTCCTCGACGGCGTCGGCCTGCACGTCGAGGCAGGCCAGCGTGGCGCCCTCCTCCGCCAGGCGCTCGACGGTCGCCCGACCGATGCCCGATGCCGCCCCCGTCACCAGCACGACCTTCTGCTCGAACCGTCGCATATGTAGATCCCCCCGTGTCGTCATCTGAGAATGCCCCTTGCCTAGCCGCTCGGAGGCCATGGCGCCCTCCTCGCGGGCTCGTCGGGACACGGTGTGGCGGCGACGCTGCGCCTGCCCGCCGCCACCTGACAGCCCGAGTCAGCCGACTGGCAACAGCCGACGCTGCGCAGCAAGGAGGCTCAGCCAGCGCGCGCGCTTCGCCGAAGGCGACCGAAGGAGGCTTGCCGACCGCAGTGACAGCCGAAGGAGCGCAGCGACGGAGGCTCAGCAGACGTAGGGGTTTCGCCGACGGCGGCGAAGGGAGGCTCGCCGACCGGAGCTGGATGTCACTGCTTGCCGACCGGAGCAAGATCTCACGGAGCCCGAGCAGGGATTCGAACCCTGGACCCCCTGTTTACAAGACAGGTGCTCTGACCAACTGAGCTACTCGGGCGGGAGCTGCGGAGGCCCCGGCAACGACGGTGTGGTCCCGACCGGGGCGAGGTCGAACGCTAGCCGCCTGCCTCGACATCGATGCTCGCGCTCCGAGCCAGTCGAGGTGTCCCGACATGTCGGTTCGCGGCGGTGTCCGGGATGCGCCGCTCTCCCCGCCCCGGGGCGCCGAGCGCATCGGTGCGACGATGGGTCGGGCCGGTCGATCGAGGAGCGGGATGGACGACAGCAGCACCGAGCGACCCGAGCGGTCGAGGTCGTAGCCCGATATGCGCCGCCGACCACATGCCCGGCTGATCCGCAGCGGTGCCGCCGTCGTCGCCGTCGTGGTGGCCCTCGGCGCCTGCGACAGCTCCGGCCGGGAGGACGACGCTGGCAACGGCGTGGGGACGCGCGGCTCGACCCCGGTGTCGACAGCCACCGAGGCACCGACCACCACCATCGTCGAGCCCACCGCCATGGATGCGCGCTCGAGGCTCGCGCGCCGTCTCGCGCTCGAGACCCAGGACCCTGATGCCGCCCGGACGGTGGCGGCGGAGCTCGACCAGGGCGTCGTGGACAGGCTGATCGAGGCGACCGACGGCGACCTCGAGGACAGCCCTGTCCTCGGCTACACCCCGGACCGTGCCGCCGACGAGCAGATCGATTCGCTCTGGCTGTTCTCGTGGGGCTTTCGCATCGACCCCGCCTCGGGCATCGCACCCGTGGGGCTCACCGACACCCCGCCGCCGATCGAGTCCCTCCGACCCGGACCGGTCAACCGGGCCATCGCCGAGGCTGCGGCGGACTTCGTGGAGCGGCACCCGGTGCCGATCGTCGCCCAGTGGGAGGTCGCCCGCGAGCTCGACCGTCTCGGCGTGCCCGACGTCATCTCCGTGGAACCGATCACGACCCCCGAGGGCGAGACCGTCTATCTCAGCACCCCCGGCGTCATCCAGGAAGGCCAGCGACTCGCCGCCGCCGCCGGCGTCGACCCCGGGCGCGCCGGCATCATCACCTTCGACCGGCTCGCCGTGGGCAGCCTTCTCGTGGCCGACACGCTCCGGCTGGATGCCGTCGTACCCGAGGGCGTCCGGCTTCCGGTCGAGTACGACCCCGAGTCCGGACAGCTCTGG
Source organism: Rhabdothermincola salaria (assembly GCF_021246445.1). Lineage (NCBI taxonomy): Bacteria > Bacillati > Actinomycetota > Acidimicrobiia > Acidimicrobiales > Iamiaceae > Rhabdothermincola > Rhabdothermincola salaria. Next base: position 752,297 of record NZ_JAJQXW010000002.1, on the reverse strand, counting down.
ACGCGATCGTTGGAAGCTTGGCTCCCCGTCGATCTCCTCGGGCGGTCCTACTTCGCCGAGTAGCGCACCGTCGCAATGCCGGCGCAACGGTCTCCCCCCCCCTCGTCAGGGGCCGGACGACCGGCCCTTCTGACCAGCGCGGCGCCGACCGCCCGGGGTGCTCCGCTCGACGCGAGGGTCGGGGCCGGCCCGGTAGGGTTGCGCGGCCCGCTGGCGACTCCTGCGCCGAGCGCCGAGCAGGCGCCCCCACCGTCCACACCGCGTCCCGCCGACCCGATCCGGCCTCGCCGGCGCGCCGGCCGGGACGCCCCCGCCCGCTCCAGGAGCCCGCAATGCCACCTCTGGACCTCGACCTGCTGCGGGCGGACGACAGCCAGGCCTTGCACGACTGGATCGAGGCCACCGGCACCCGCGAGATCGCCGACGAGCTCACCCGCCTCAGCCCGGCCGAGACCGCCGTGGTCTTCCGCCTCCTGCCTCGGGACCGAGCGCTCGAGGTCTTCGAGGTGCTCGACCCGCACGACCAACAGCAGGTCCTCGACGGTCTGCGCGACGACCGGGTGATCAGCCTGGTCGAGGCCATGGAGGCCGACGACCGGGCCCGGCTCCTCGACGAGCTGCCGGCCGGGGTCGCCGCCCGCCTCATCAGCCAGCTCAGCCCCGACGAGCGCGACGCCACCGCCTTGCTCCTGGGCTACCCGGAGGACTCCGCCGGGCGCATGATGAACCCGGAGTACGTGTCGCTGCGGGCCTCGATGACGGTGGCCGAGGCCATGGCCCGCATCCGGCGCGAGAGCGTCGACGCCGAGACCATCTACGCCCTGCCGGTGCTCGACGACGCCCGTCGCCTCATCGGCATCACCGGCCTGCGCAAGGTGATCATCACGCCCGACGACACCCGCATCGGCGACGTGATGACCACCGACGTGCACTCCGTCACCACCGACACCGACCGCGAGGTGGCGGCGCGCCTGGTGCGCGAGGAGGGCCTCATCGCCCTCCCGGTGGTCGACTCCGAGCAGCGTCTCGTCGGCGTGGTCACCGTCGACGACGCCATGCGCGTGCTCGAGGACGAAGAGACCGAGGACTTCGCCATCCAGGGCGCCAGCGTGCCGTTGGGACGGCCCTACCTGTCGTCGTCGGCCATGGGTCTGGCCCGGGTGCGGGCGGTGTGGCTGCTGGTGCTGATCCTCACCGCCTTCCTCACCGTCAACGTCCTGCAGATCTTCGAGTCGACCCTCGCCGAGGTCGTCACCCTGGCCGTGTTCATCCCCCTGCTCATCGGTACCGGCGGCAACGCCGGGGCCCAGGCCTCCACCGCGGTGATCCGTGCCCTGGCCGTCGGGGAGGTGCGCCTCGCCGACCTGCCCCGGGTGCTGTGGCGCGAGACCCGTACGGGGTTGTTCCTCGGGTTGCTGCTCGCCCTGGCCGCCTTCGTCCCGGTGAGCCTCATCTACGAGCCCGATCTGGCCCTCGTCGTGTCCATCACCCTGGTCGCCATCTGCACCTGGGCCACCGCCGCAGGGTCCACCTTGCCCCTGCTGGCCCGGCGGGCGGGCGTCGACCCGGCGGTCGTCTCGGCCCCGCTCATCACCACCCTGGTCGACGCCACCGGCCTGATCATCTACTTCACCGTCGCCCGGATCGTGCTGGGCATCTGAACGCGAGGCGGATCCCCAGCGGGTAGGACTGGAGGCCATGGCCACCGCTCCCACCGACGACGCTCCCACCGACGGCATCGAGATCGACGCCCCGACCCTCGCCGACGGCCCTCCCCTCTGGCGGGCCGCCCAGGCGGCCGGCGGGCTCGACGTCAACCCCCTCTACGCCTATGTGCTGTGGTGCCGGGACTTCGCCGCCACCACTGCGGTGGCCCGCATGGACGGCGAGGTCGTGGGCTATTGCACCGCCTACCGCCGCCCCGACGTGCCCACCACCTTGTTCGTGTGGCAGATCGCCGTGCTCCCCGCCGCCCGCCGCCGCGGCCTGGGCCAGCGGATCCTGCACCACCTCGTCGACCGCCACGGCGACCTCACTGCGCTCGAGGCCACCGTCACCCATGACAACGAGGCGTCGCTGGCCATGTTCGGCACCTTCGCCCGCCAGCGGGGATCGGAGGTGTCGGTGTCGCCGCTCTTCGGCCCCGAGCACCTCGGCGACGACCACGAACCCGAGGACCTGCTGCACATCCCCCTCCCCTGACCACGCGTCGCCGCAGGTCGGGGACGTCGGCGTCGACGCTTTCGCGGCGAGCACCCTGGGTGCACGGCGACGTGGGAAGTGTCACGCCACGTGGTTGTTGCCCATAGGGTCGTCGCCCGGTACCGTCAAGAGGCACACTCACAACCAGTACCCGTGGGGTACGCGGCTCCGTGGTCCGCCCACCAGGCGGCTCCACGTGTGGTTCTTGGGAGGAATGCCTGCTCTCCGTCGGCTGGATCGACGGGTCGAGGTGGGCGTCGGCTCTCGGGGGTCGCAGGGTCTTTCCACCGCCATCGCCGCACCGAGGTTCGGAGCGTCGGTGACATAGGTCACCGACCGTTGTCGATGGTGGCTGTCGGACGCTCCGACGGGTAGGTACCCATCAGCGTGCTGCACCGGCGGGAACACCCCGCCGGACAAGGAGGCAGAGCAGTTTCATGAACGTCATCGAGGAGCACGAGTCCGAGGTCCGCAGCTACTGCCGATCCTGGCCCACCACCTTCGACCGGGCCGTGGGCTCGGTCATGTGGAACACCGACGGGGAGCGCTACATCGACTTCTTCGCCGGTGCGGGCGCACTCAACTACGGCCACAACGACCCGGACCTCAAGAAGGCCCTGATGGACTACCTGGCCGGTGACGGGGTCGTGCACAGCCTCGACATGTTCACCAAGGCCAAGGCCGACTTCCTGCGCACGTTCGACGAGGTCGTCCTGACCCCTCGCGGGCTCGACTACAAGGTGCAGTTCCCCGGCCCCACCGGCACCAACGCCGTGGAGGCCGCCCTCAAGCTGGCCCGCAAGGTGAAGGGCCGCGAGCAGATCGTCAGCTTCACCAACGCCTTCCACGGCATGACCCTCGGCTCGCTCGCCGTCACCGGCAACTCGATGAAGCGCGGCGGCGCCGGCATCCCCCTGGCCCACACCACGCCGATGCCGTTCTGCAACTACATGGAAGAGGGCAGCGGCCTCACCTACTTCGAGAGCCTGCTGGCCGACTCCGGCTCGGGCCTCGACCTCCCCGCCGCGGTCATCGTCGAGACGGTGCAGGGCGAGGGTGGCATCAACGTGGCCAGCTACGAGTGGCTGCGTCGCCTCAGCGAGCTGTGCCGCGACAACGACATCTTGTTGATCATCGACGACATCCAGATGGGCTGCGGGCGCACCGGCCCCTTCTTCAGCTTCGAGCCGGCCGGCATCACCCCCGACATCGTCACCTTGTCGAAGTCGATCAGCGGCTACGGCTTCCCCATGGCGCTCACCCTCCTGCGCCCCGAGCTCGACGTCTGGGAGCCCGGCGAGCACAACGGCACGTTCCGAGGCCACAACCCGGCCTTCATCACCGGCGCCGCCGGCCTGCGCAAGTACTGGTCCGACGACGTCCTCACCACCGAGGTCGAGGCCAAGACCAAGCTCATCGAGGGCGCCATGCTCAGCATCGTGAGCACCACACCGGGCACCGACACCCGGGGCCGCGGCTTCGCCCAGGGCCTCGTGTTCGAGGACCCCGACAAGGCCTCCGCCGTGGTGAAGGCCTGCTTCGAGCGGCACCTGCTGCTCGAGACGTCCGGGCCCGAGAGCGAGGTGGTCAAGGCCATGCCGGCGCTCACCATCACCGAGGCCGAGCTCAACGAGGGCCTCGACATCCTGGCCGCCTCGGTGGCCGAGGTCATGGGCACCGGCGCCGACGTCGATGTGCCGACCGACGAGGCGGTGACGTCGTGATCGTCCGCCGCCTCGACGACATCGTCGGCACCGACCGCGACGTCCACGCGCCCACCTGGAGCTCGCGACGCTTCGTGCTCGCCGGCGACCGAGTCGGGTTCTCGCTGCACGACACCGTGCTGCACGCCGGCACCGTCACGGAGATGTGGTACGCCAACCACATCGAAGCGGTGTACTGCATCGAGGGTCTGGCCACCCTCGACGACATCGCGACCGGTGAGTCGCATCGCATCGAGCCCGGCTCGATGTACCTCCTGAACGGCCACGAGAAGCACCGTCTGACCATCCACGAGACGTTCCGCGCCGTGTGCGTCTTCAACCCGCCCGTCACCGGGCAGGAAGTCCACGACGAGGACGGTGTGTACCCGCTGTTGACCGTCGACGACGAGCCCGAGGAGGTCGTGTCGTGAGCACCACTGCGCCCCCGTCGCTCTATCCGACCCGCACGAGCGCCGATCCGGTCACCCTGCCCCGCCAGGAGCCGGTGGTCTGGGGTGACCGCGACGCCGGGCCCCTCTCGACCGCTCAGGTCGACGCCTACGAAAAGGACGGGTTCCTCGCGTTCGACGCCCTCGTCGAGCCGGCCGATCTGGCGACCATCGAGCACGAGATCGCCCAGCTGTTGGCCACGGTGCCGGGCGACGACGAGCGGATCATCCGCGAGCACGGAGGCGACACCGTCCGGTCCATCTTCGAGGTCCACAAGCTGAGCAAGGTGTTCGCCGACCTCGCGGCCGACCCGCGCCTGGCCGGTCCCGCCCGCCAGATCCTCGGCTCCGACATCTACCTGCACCAGAGCCGTCTGAACCTCAAGCCGGGCTTCCGGGGCAAGGAGTTCTACTGGCACTCCGACTTCGAGACGTGGCACGCGGAGGACGGCATGCCCCGCATGCGGGCCGTGAGCCTCTCGCTGTCGCTGACCCGCAACGAGCCGTGGAACGGCTCGCTGATGGTCATCCCCGGATCGCACCGCGAGTTCGTGGGCTGCGCCGGCGAGACGCCCGCCGACCACTACCGGAGCTCGTTGCGGGCCCAGGAGTACGGGGTGCCCAGCGAAGAGGTGCTCGCCCGCCTCGTCGACCAGGGCGGCATCGAGACCATCACCGGCCCTCCGGGTTCGGCGGTGTACTTCGACTGCAACGTCATGCACGGGTCGAACGGCAACATCACCCCGCTGCCGCGCACCAACGTCTTCTTCGTCTACAACAGCGTCGAGAACGCCGTGGTCGAGCCCTTCGCGGCGCCCGCCCCTCGCCCGGAGTTCATCGGCGCCCGCACCTTCGAGCCGCTCTAAGCCACGCTGCTGGGCCGGTCAGGCCGCGGAGCTCGTCGACGGGTACCGCACGTAGTGCTCCTGGAGGAGCGCGATGAAGGCCGGGTCCCGCACGGGGTCGTCGGGCAGCCGGGGATCGACGCCACGCGTGCGGAGGTCGGTCACGAACCGGTCGAGGACCCCACCCAGGTCGATGTCGTCGCTGTGGTCGTCGTGGCGGCGGGCGTCGTCGTCGGTGAGGAAGACGTCGGCCTTCCACGACAGGCTGACCCGGAGCCGATCGCGGGGCACCTCGGCCACCGTCGTCGTACCGTCGACGATGGCCCACTCCGACGAGCTGCGCCTCACGAGCTCGCTCTCCAACGAGAGCCGGGGCATCCCGTCCTCGGGGCGCCCAGTGGGCCGCACCCGGTGCCACATGAAGTCGTTGTCGGCGACGATCATGGTGTTGTCGATCGCCCCCTCGTGGATGACCGACGGGCGGTCGGGACCATCGGGCCAGTACTCGAAGCCGCCGTCCTCTCCGGCGTAGAACCAGCCCACCCCGGTCGCGATCTTCACCCTCACGTCCTCGAAGAGCCCCGACAGGCCCATGATCGACAGGAACGAGATGGGCCAGTCACGCCGATCGAACCCGCGGAACGCAGGGACGTCGGTGTGACCGGCGCCCTGGGCGAACGGGAGCTGCCACGTGAGGTTCACGTAGACGGTGTGGGGGCGCACGACCGCGGCGCCGAACACCCGCCGGGCGGCGTCGACGAGCCGCTCGTCGTGCAGGATCGCATCGACCCCCGGCACGGCCTGGCCCTCGGTGGCCCAGTTCCCCCGGAAGACCGGGGCGACGACCATCTCACCGGGGGCGTTCCCCGAGAGGGCGGCGTACTCGGCGTTGTTGGCGAAGTAGCGCTGCACGGGCCAGTAGGGCGCCTGCTCGTCGATGAGGCGGCGCACGAGGTCCACGTCGGTCACGGCAGGGTCGAGCACCACGGGCGGGCTCGGTGTCGTCGGCGGCGGCGTCATGGGCCCAGCGTGCCACACCCCGGCGCGGTGCGTCCTGGGACGACGGACGTCGAGATGAACCGGCTCGTGTGATGGCCGTCACCCGGTACGGTCGGTGCCCATGAGCATCCTCGGTCACCGTGTCCTGCGTCGCGAAGATCCGGCGCTGCTCACCGACGGCGGCACCTACGTCGACGACATCGTTCGCGATGGCGCCGCCCACGTGGTGTACGTCCGCTCCACTGTCGCCCACGGCCACATCGAGTCGATCGACACCGACGAGGCCCGCACCGCGCCCGGGGTGCTGGCCGTCGTCACCGCCGCCGACATCGACCTGCCCGACCTCGTCCCCCTGGCCATCGTCGACCAGGCCATGACCCGGCCGGTGCTGGCCACCGACACCGTCCGCTTCGTCGGCGAGCCCGTCGTCGCCGTGGTCGCCGAGACCCGCAACCAGGCGGTCGACGCCGCCGAGGCCGTGATCGTCGACATCGAACCGCGGCCCGCCCTCGTCGACCCCGAGGCCGCGCTCGAGCCGGACGCACCGCTGCTCTTCCCCGCGGCGGGCACCAACGCCGCCATGGTCATCGACCACCACGGCGACCCGGTCTCGTTCGACGACTGCGACGTCGTCGTCACCACCCGCACCGTGAACCAGCGGGTGGCGCCGGTCCCCATCGAGGCCCGCAGCGCCCTCGCCTGGTGGGAGGACGACCGCCTGGTGGTCGAGATCGGCTGCCAGGGCCCCCACCCGGTGCGCACCGCCCTGGCCGAGGCCTATGGGCTCGACCCCGAGCAGATCCGGGTGGTCTGCCCCGACGTGGGCGGTGGCTTCGGCGCCAAGGCCCAGATCCCTGCCGAGGCCCTGCTGCTCGGCGAGCTGGCCCGGCGCATCGACCGGCCCGTCCGCTGGAGCGAGACCCGCTCGGAGAACCTCGTGGGCATGAACCACGGCCGAGGCCAGGTCCAGACCGTCACCCTGGGCGGCACCGCCGACGGCCACCTCACGACCTACCGCCTCGAGGTCGTCCAGGACGCCGGCGGCTACCCCACGATGGGCGCCATCCTGCCCTTCGCCACCCGCATCATGGCCAGCGGCGTCTACGACATCGCCGAGGTCGAGTACCGCTCGCGCTCGGTGGCCACCACCACCACGCCCACCGGCGCCTACCGCGGCGCCGGTCGGCCCGAGGCGGCCGCCGCCCTCGAACGGGCCGTCGACCTCTTCGCCGCCGAAGCCGGCCTCGACCCCGCCGACGTGCGCCGGCGCAACTTCGTGGCCCCCGATGCCTTCCCCTTCCAGACCCCCATGGGCACCACCTACGACAGCGGCGACTACGAGGGCGCCCTCGACCGGGTGCTGGCCGCCGCCGGCTACGACGACCTGCGGGCCGAGCAGGCCCGGCGCCGAGCGGCCGACGACTCCCGCCTCCTGGGCATCGGGCTGGGCTGCTACGTGGAGATCACCGCCATGACCGGGGGCGAGGAGTTCGCCTCGGTCCAGCTGCGCCCCGACGGCACCGCGCTGGTGGTCACCGGTTCCAACCCCTACGGCCAGGGGCACGTGACCTCCTGGGCCATGCTCGTCGCCGAGCGCACCGGCCTACCCCTCGACCGCATCGAGGTGGTCTACGGCGACACCGACGTGGTCCCGCACGGCGAGGTGACGGGCGGGTCCCGCTCGGCGCAGGTGGCGGGCTCGTCGGTCGACGACGCCGCCGGCAAGCTGGTCGCCCTCGCCCGCGACCGGGCCGCCGACCTGCTCGAGGCCGCCGTCGACGACGTGGTCCTCGATGCCGAGACCGGCGCGTTCCACGTGGTGGGCACCCCGGCCATCAGCGTCGACTGGGCCGCGGTGGCCGACACCGCCGACACCCACGAGCTGCTGGCCGTCTCGGACTTCTCGTCCGGGGGGCCGTCGTTCCCCTTCGGCGCCCACGTCGCCGTGGTCGAGGTCGACCGCGACACCGGCCAGGTCGACCTGGTCCGCATGGTCGCCTGCGACGACGCCGGCCGCATCCTCAACCCCCTCATCGTCGACGGGCAGGTGCACGGCGGGCTGGCCCAGGGCATCGCCCAGGCGTTGTTCGAGGAGGTCCGCTACGACCCCGACGGCAATCCCGTCACCGCCACCCTCATCGACTACGCCGTCCCGTCGGCGGCCGAGCTGCCCAGCTTCGAGCGGGTGCCCATGGAGACCCCGTCGCCCATGAACCCCCTGGGCGCCAAGGGCATCGGCGAGTCCGGCACCATCGGCTCCACCCCTGCGGTGCAGAACGCCGTGATCGACGCCCTCGCCCACCTGGGCGTTCGCCACATCGACATGCCGCTCACGCCCGAGCGGGTGTGGCGGGCCCTCCAGGAGCTCTGAACCGGTGCGCATCGGACTGTTCGTCGCCGAGACGGGACCGGGTGGATCCGACATCGACGACGTCGTGGCCCGGGCGGTGTGGGCCGAGGAGCACGGACTGCACGCCGGGTGGGTACCCCACGTCCCCTGGAGCCTCGATGCCCTCACCGCCCTGGCCGTCGCCGGCCGGGCGACGTCGCGCATCGAGCTCGGCACGGCGGTCGTCCCCACCTGGTCCCACCACCCCTACGGCCTCGCCCAGCACGCCCTGACCACCCAGGCCGCCTGCGACGGCCGGCTCCTGCTGGGCATCGGTCCCAGCCACCGCAGCGTCGCCGAGAACTGGTACGGCGCGGACTACGACGGCGTCATCCACCACGTGCGGGAGTACGTCGCCGTGCTGGAGGCGGCCAACCAGGCCCAGCGCGAGGTGGTCGACGGCACCGCCGGCGCCATGGGCGGGAGGGTCCACCACGAGGGCGAGCGCTTTCCCGTGGAGGCCATCCTGGCCGTCCCCGGGGCCCGTCCGGTGCCCCTGCTGCTCGCCGCCCTGGCCCCGCTGATGCTGCGCCTCGCCGGTGAGCGAGCGGCAGGCACCATCACCTGGATGTGCGACGAGCGCACGCACGCCGACCACGTGGTCCCTCGCCTCGCGGCGGCGGCCGAATCGGTCGGGCGACCGCTGCCGCGGGTCGTGGCCGGCCTGCCCGTGGCGGTCTGCTCGGACCGGGAGGAGGGATTGGCGGTGGCGGCCCGCCGCTACGCCATGTACCGCGAGATCCCCACCTACGCGCGGGTGCTGGCGCTGGGCGAGACGGGTGCCCCGGAGCAGGTCGCCGTCATCGGCACCGAAGAGGAGGTGGCCGCCCGTCTGGCGTCCTACGCCGATGCCGGGGTCACCGACCTGGCCGCCATGACCTTCGGGGTGGGTGCCGACCCCGCCGAACGCACCGCCAACCACGACCGCACGCTGACGCTGCTGGCCGACCTCGCCCGACGCTGAGCGCCCCGACCCGGCCGGGCGCCCGGGGGACGTATCCGCCTCAGGCGGGGCCCATCAGCTGCGAGGCGATACCGACGACCTCGGTGACCTCGCTGAGCGACACCACCTCGACCATCAGCGTGCGCGAGGCCGAGCGTTCGAACTCGAGCACCACCTCGAGCCGGTCCCCGACCTCGAGCGGACGCCGGAGCCCTTCGAGCATCACGTGGGCGCCCCCCGGCTGGAACACGACCGTCGTGTCGCCCGGCACGGGGTAGTCGTCGCGGCCGGTCATGAGCACCAGGCCGTCGCGCTGCTCGGTGGCGTGCAGCGTGGCCCGCTCGGCGACGTCGGTGTCGACGCCCAGGAGGCGGTCCGAGCCTCCGTCGTTGGTGAGCGACACGTACACCGCCGTGTTGCCCTCCGCCGGGGCCGGGGTGGCCACGCCCGACGCGAAGGCCAACGCCGGTTCGGCGTCCGCGCCGCCTCCACCGGGCCACCACCCGGCCAGGCCGGCCAGCACCACCAGGGCGGCCGCCACCAGCGCCGCCACACCGACCCGTCGCGCTGGACGGTGCCGGCGCGACGGCCCGTCTCGATCCTGGCGGTCGTCCCAGGCGGCCATGATCGCGTCGGTCCGGTCGCCCACGGCTTCGGCGGGACCGAGCCGAAGAGCCCGGTGGGAGGCCTCCGCGTCACCGGCGAAGGCCCGGCAGCTCTCGCACCCGGCCAGGTGGTCGTCGAGGCCGCCGTGGTCGGCCGCGGGGAGCTCTCCGTCGATCCGGGCCGAGAGGGCCTCGCGCCACGGCGAGCACTCGGCCGGCAGGGCGATCGGAGTGTCCTTCCGGCCGGTCATCCCGTCTCCTCGGCGCGAGGGTCGCGAAGCGCGTCGACCAGGTCCTCGCGGGCACGCGCCACCCGGGAGCGGATCGTCCCCACCGGGCAGTCGAGGACCTCGGCGGCCTCGGCGTAGCTGAGGCCCAGCAGCTGGGTGAGCGCGAAGGCGTCGCGACGATCGGGGTGGAGGCGGGCCAACAGGTCCGCGGTGTGGACCATGGCTCCTGGTGAGGCCATGGGTTCGTCGGGGCCGCCCAGCCGGGACAGCAGGCGTCCGCGTGCTCCCCGACGACGGATGTCGTCGGCCGCCACGTTGCGGGCGATGGCCAGCAACCACGTGCGCGCCGACGATCGGCCTCGAAAGCGCCCGAGCGCGTCCAGTGCCCGCAGGTAGGTCTCCTGGGTGAGATCGTCGGCGGCCGACGGGCTGCTCAGCGCCCGGCAGAGCCGGTGGACCTCGGGCTGGGTGCGGCGCACGAACTCGGCGAAGGCGTCCCGGTCACCGTCTCGGGCGGCGAGCAACAGCCGCGTCGTGTCGTCCACCCCCCGAGCATCGCCGCTCCCTCGTCGGCTCACAACCCGGCGCGGGCGAGCCGTGTTCATGCCGCCACCACCACGGTGATCCGTCCGTCCTCATGGGCCGAGCAGGACCCTTCGAGCACACCGGTGCTGAGGGCTCGGTGGGCGATGGTCTCCCCGGCCGGCACGAAGAACGGACCGAGGAAGGCCGCGTCGACGTCCTCGTTGCGCACGACGACCACGTCGCCGACGTGGGGTTCGATCAGGCGGGGGACGGCGCTCACCGGCGCCCCGCTCGCCAAGCGGGACGCGGTACCAGCCGGGATCACGATCTCGACGTCACCGGGAGTCGACGCATCCACCATCTCGAACCGGGGGACGGCCCCGGGGCCTCGTTCCGATCCCCCGAGCACCAGCCATGCGCCCAGGGCCGCGGCGCCGACCAGCAGCACCGCGGTGACGGCCACGCTCGCCCCACGGGGGGATCGACTCACGGCCGTGACCTCACGCGGTGCGGACCTCGGCGGTCACGGTGACGGTGCCGGCCTGCTCGAGCTCGAGGGTGAGATCGACCGTCTCACCGGCCACGAGGGGGGCGGCCAGCTCCAGCAGCATCACGTGGTAGCCGCCCGGTTCGAGCGCCACCTCCCCACCGGCCGGCACGTCGATGGCAGACACCTCGTGCATGGTCATCATCCCCGGCGTTGCGGCCATGGTGGTCGGGGTCCCGTCCATGCCGGCATCGTCCATCTGGGCATCGCCGTCCATCTGGGCATCGCCGTCCATCTGGGCATCGCCGTCCATCTGGGCATCGCCGCCCATCCCGGTGGCGTCGTCGTCGGCCATCACCGTCTCGTGCAGCTCGGCCCGAGCGGCCACGTCGGAGGCGACGCTCACCCCCACCAGCCGGTCGTCCTCCTCGCCCCCCACCAGCACCATGTAGGCGGCGCCGTTCATCTGCCCGCTGGGGGACGTGCGCGCCCAGGCGTCGCGGACCTCGACGGTCGCCGCCGCCCCGCCGTCGGCCTCGTCGGTGGAGCCGCACGCGGCCAGCACCATCGCGGCCACGGCCAGCAGAGGCACGACCAGGAGGCGGCGAGGCCGCGTTCGTCGGCCGTCGATGCACGTGAGCGGTCGGTCGGTGGTCAAGGGGTCCTCCTCAGGACTGGGTCAGCAGGGTGGAGAGATCGGACGAGAGCTCGTCGGCGGTGACGCCGAAGCTCCAGGTCACGACGACCTGGCCCTGGTCGTCGACGCCGTACAGATAGGCCGAGTGCCCGACATCGGGTTCACCGTCGGCGTCGGTGGTGACCAGGTAGGACGCCCCGAACGCGTCGGCCGCGGCCCGCAGGGTCGCCGGGTCGTCGGTGCGCAGGGCCCGGGCCCGGTCGACGAACGAGGTGACGTAGCGCGGCATCACATCCGCCGTGTCCCGCTCGGGGTCGACGCTCACCATGGCGACTTCCACCTCGTCCACCAGCTCGGGGCGCTGGTCGAGCGCGGTGGCGATGGTCGCCATGGTGGTGGGGCAGATGTCGGGGCAGCTGGTGAACCCGAAGAACACCAACAGCAGCTCATCCGACTGCGCCCGCATGGCGGAGGAAGCTCCGCCATCGAGCACGTCGGGCAGTGCCACCTCCCCCACCTGCGGAGAAGGGTCCTGCTGGAGGCCGTTCAACGAGGCCGCGGACCCGTCGCTGCCGCACGCGGCGGCGAGCAGCGCCAAGGCGACGAGGACGACGATCACCCGCACCACGCCCGGGGTCGGGCCGTCGGGGTTGCGATGCGACCGAGTTCGGGCGGATGCGGGGCGCGGGGACCGGGGCACGCTGGTGGTAGTCGCACCAGGAGCGGCCCTGGTTCCCGACGATCCGCCGAGGCGGTGTGACATCGGTCAGGTCGTCCGGGCGGGTGGGTTCACGCCCCCGGGCACCGGAGGCCCACGACGGGCACGCGACGGGCCTGCGGCGTGTTGCGGCTCCTGCACCCGGCTGCCAACATGGCCGCGGCCACGACCCGGGGGGAACCGTTGAGCGCAGGACAACCGTTGCTGGCCGTCAACGGCCTGTCCACCCGCTTCGCCACGGACCGGGGCGAGCTCCTGGCGGTCGACGGTGTGTCCTTCGAGCTCGATCGGGGCGAGACGCTCGGGATCGTCGGCGAGTCCGGCTCGGGCAAGTCGGTGCTGGTCCGGTCGATCATGAACATCCTGCCCAAGGCGGCCTCGGTCGATCCCGCCTCGGAAGTGCTGCTCGACGGGCGGGACGTGCGGGGCCTCACGTTGGCCGAAGCCCGGCACTTCTTCGGGGTCGAGGTGGCCATGGTCTTCCAGGACCCGATGACCTCGCTCAACCCGGTCAAGAAGGTGGGCCAGCAGCTCACCGAGCCCCTGCGCTACCACCTCGGACTCAACCGCACCGATGCCCGCAGCCGCGCCGTCGAGCTGTTGGGTCACGTGGGGATCCCCCATCCGGAGCGGCGCCTCTCGCAGTACCCCCACGAGCTCTCGGGCGGCATGCGCCAGCGGGTCACCATCGCCATCGCGCTGTCGTGCGAGCCCAAGCTGTTGATCGCGGACGAGCCCACCACCGCCCTCGACGTGACCGTCCAGAAGCAGATCCTCGACCTCCTGCAGAGCCTGCAGGAGGAGACGGGCATGGGCATGATCCTCATCACCCACGACCTCGGGGTGGTGGCCGGACGGGCCGACCGCATCGGCGTGATGTACGCCGCCCGGTTGTCGGAGATGGCCCCCACCCGCGAGCTGTTCATCAACCCCCGCCACCCCTACACCACGGCGCTGATGCGTTCGATCCCCCGCGTCGAGCTGCCCAGCCACTCGACCCTGGAGGCCATCCCGGGACGACCTCCCGACATGGTCTCGCCCCCACCCGCCTGCCGGTTCGCACCCCGGTGCCCACAGGCCCAGCCCACCTGCGGTGAGGTCGACCCCGGCTACGTCGTGCTCGACGGACCCGCCCACCAGTGGTGCTGCCACTTCCCCACCGGCACCCCGGAGGGCGACGAGGCCCTGCGCCGCAACACCGAGGCCGGCGTCACCGCCGCCGGCCTCGACCTGCGCGCCGAGGTGGTGAGCTGATGGCCGGCAGCGGCACCGCCCACCTCCGCGGCGACCAGGACCCCGTGCTCACGGTGCGCAACCTGGTGGTCGAGTTCCCCACCGGCAAGGGCGAGGTGGTCCACGCCGTCAGCGATGTGAGCTTCGACATCCTCAAGGGCGAGACGGTCGGCCTCGTCGGCGAGTCGGGGTGCGGGAAGTCGAGCACCGGGCGCGCCATCATGCAGCTCCCCAAGCCCACGTCCGGTGAGGTCGTCCTCGACGGCCAGGACCTCACCGGCCTCGAGGGCGAGGAGCTGCGACGGGTCCGCACCCACCTGCAGATGATCTTCCAGGACCCGATCTCCTCGCTGAACCCGAGGCGCAAGGTCCGCGACATCGTCAACGAAGGCCCGCGGATCTGGCACGAGCGCTCCGGCCCCGAGCACGACCGCCACATCGACGAGATCCTCGAAGCGGTCGGCCTCGACCCGAAGGTCGTCGGCGACCGCCGACCCCACGAGTTCTCCGGCGGGCAGTGCCAGCGCATCTGCATCGCCCGCGCCCTCATGCTCGATCCCGAGGTCATCATCTGCGACGAGCCGGTCTCCGCGCTCGACGTGTCCGTGCAGGCCCAGATCCTCAACCTGCTCGAGAGCATGAAGCAGCGCTACGGCCTCACGCTGCTCTTCATCGCCCACGACCTGGCCGTGGTCAAGAACGTCAGCGACCGCGTCGTGGTGATGTACCTGGGCAAGATCTGCGAGGTCGCCGGCGCCGACCAGCTCTACGGCGAACCCGTCCACCCCTACACGCAGCTGCTCCTGCAGTCGATCCCGGTCCCGGACCCCGACAGGGAGAACGGCGACGGCACCATCAGCGGCGACCTGCCCTCGCCCATCGATCCGCCGTCGGGCTGCCGCTTCCGCACCCGGTGCCCGTTGGCCCAGGACGTGTGCGCCGAGACCGAGCCGGAGCTACGTGAGCTGCGCCCCGGGCACTACGTGGCGTGCCACTTCGCGGAGGAGTCGGCCGGCGGCGCCTGATCCTGCGGCTCGTTGGCGGCGCGCCGCGGCGCGTGTGGTCGACCTCTTCATCGTCTTCTTCGCCCAGCTCACCTTCATGGTGCTCGGCGGGAGCGCACTCGTCGGCCCCGACGGAGCTCGCTACCTCTTCGCCGTGCTGCTCACCGGCTACGAGCTGGTGTTCGTCGCCCGGTTGGGCCAGACACCGGCCAAGGACTGGTTGGACGTCAAGGTCGCCGCGCACCCCGGCACCGACACCCCGGGCCTGGCCCGCGCCGTGCGCCGATGGCTCCTCGTGCTGGTGGTGCTGCTGGTGCCCAACCCGTGGGTGGCCGGTGCCGTCCTGGTGGCGCTGGCGCTGCCCACCCTCGTCGGCTCCGGCCGGGGCCTGCACGACCTCGTGGCCGGCACGTGGGTCATCGCCTACGACGCCGACGAGCACGAGGAGCAGCCCGACGTCGACTTCGAGCGGCTCGACCGGCTCCGCAAGGAGCGCCGCCTGTTCCGCTTCCGAGCCGAGGACGACCCTCCGACCTGACCCGGTCAGATGGCGCTGGCGCGGGGGTCGAGCTTGGCGCGGGCCCGGTCGCCGATCTTGTTGAGGGCGAACACGGTCACGAACATCACCGCACCGGGCACGAAGACCAGGTGGGGGGTCTGCTGGAGGTCGTTCTGACCGGCGGCGATCATGTTGCCCCAGGTGGGGGTGGGGCGTTGGATGCCGACCCCGAGGAAGCTCAGCGACGCCTCGGCCACGATCAGCACGGCGATGATGATGAAGCTGTACGACAGCAGAGGGCGCACCACGTTGGGCACCAGCTCGAAGGCGATGATGCGCCAGTCCTTGGCGCCCATGGCCCGGGCCGAGAGCACGAACTCGCGTTGGGCCAGGGTGAGCGTGTTGGCCCGGGCCAGACGGGTGTAGGTGGGCACGCTCAACAGCGCCAGGGCCAGGGAGATGTTGAGCACGCTGGCGTCGACGGCCGCCACCACGGCGAGGAGCAGGATGAGCGGGGGGAAGGCGAGCATGGAGTCGGCGAACACGCCGACCACGGCGTCGAGCTTGCCGCGGAAGAAGCCGGCGGAGATGCCCAGCAGCCCACCGCCGACCATGCCGATGGCCACGGCCAGGAAGCTGACCTGCAGCGAGACCCGGGCGCCGTAGATGACACCGGCGAGGATGTCGAGGGCCTGGTTGTCGGTGCCGAGCGGATGGGCCGAGAAGAGGTCCGGTCGGAGGCGAGGCGTGTCCCGCAAGGTGGCAGCCGTGTCCTCGGACTCACCCAGCGGCAAGAGGTCGGCGAAGACGGCCAGCAGCACCAGGCCGACCACCCACACCACCGCCAGCCAGAAGCCGGTGTTGACCTTGCGCCCCTTGACGACGAAGAGCAGGGCGTCGAGGCCCATGTAGAAGGCGGCCAGGCCGACGGCGACCACCGGCGCCTGGGCCCACACGGTGAGCCCGGCCATCACGTCGAGGGCGACGAAGAGCAGCACGAGGCTCAGCGGCAGCAGCGCCACGCGGGCCCAGGGCCGGGCCGGAGTGGGCCGCGGCGCGGGCGTCGGCTCCTCGGGCTCGGCGGGCAGGTCTTCGAGCACGGGAGCCTCAGGCACGACGGATCCTCGGGTCGAGGTAGAGGTAGGACACGTCCACCACCAGGTTGATGAGGACGTAGAACACGGCGATCACCAGCACGCCGCCCTGCACCACGGTGAAGTCGCCGAGCACCACCCCCTGGTTGACGACGAGGCGGCCCATGCCGGGGATGGCGAAGATGGTCTCGACGATGACGGTGCCGCCGATGAGTCGGCCCAGGCTCACCCCGGCGAGGGTGACGAGCGAGAACGACGACGGCCGCAGGGCGTCGCTCCACAGCACCCGCCACACCGGCATGCCCTTGGCCCGCGCCGCCAGGATGTAGTCCTCCTGGAGCGTCGAGATCATGTCGCCGCGCAGCAGTCGGGTGAACACGGCGATCTCGGTGAGGGCCAGGGCGAACGCCGGGAGGAAGGCCGAGCGCAGGTTCTCGCCCAGGCCCTCCTCGGCGGTGATGCGGGAGAACCCGGTGCGAGGGAACTCGGGGAAGAAGGCGAACACCGCCAGGGTGGCGCCCACCACGGCGGCGGCGCCCCCGAGGCGGACCAGCACGGCCCGGTTGGTGTCGTCGCCCCAGCGCTTGGCGGCGCCGACCACCATGGCCCCGGCGATGGAGAACCCGAGCAGCAGCGTGGCCCAGCGCACGACGTCGGGTTGGAAGACGAAGAAGTAGGCCAGCAACAGCGCGGCCAGGAAGGTGGGGACGGAGATGAGGGCGGCGGTGAGGAACGACGACGCCCGATCGACGTGGCTGTCGGCTCGGTAGGCCGACCAGATGGCGAGGGGCACGGCGATGAAGAGCGCCATGAGCAGACCCATGGCCGCCAGCTGCAGCGTGATGGGCAGGCTGGCGCGGATCAGGTCGACCACGGAGTCCGTGGGCTGCAGCAGGGAGTTGCCGAGGTCGCCCTGGAAGGCGCTGCTCAACCAGTCCCAGTAGCGCGCCACGAGCGGCTCGTCGAGCCCGAGCTCGGTGCGCAGGTTGGCGATCGCCTCGGGCGTGGCGTCCGGGCCGAGGATGCTGACCGCGGGATCTCCGGGGACCAGGGCGATGAGGAAGAACGTGCCGAGCGTCACGAGGAACAGCACGGGCACCAGGCGGATCAGTCGTCGCCCGAACAGCCGCAGCATCGTTCGGGTCCCCTCCTTCGAATCTCAGGGAACCGACCCCGGGCGGCCCGCGCCTGCCCCCCGGGGTCGATCCTCGCTGCGGCTAGCTGTTGATGTAGGCGTTCCCGAACAGGAACGTGGTGGCGTTGCTGGGGATGATGCCCTCGATGTCATCGGTCCAGATGATGCCCTCGCGGGGAGCGCCGTAGATGACGCCGACCCAGTCCTCGTTGTAGATCGAGTTGACCTCGGCCATGGCCTCCTGGCGGGCCTCCTCGTCGGGAGCGGCGAAGAGGGCGTCGAGGGCGTCGTCCATGGCGGTGCTGGCGTAGCCCTGACGGTTGGACGAGCTGTCGCCGCGCAGGTTGCGGTTGAACGAGGTGATCCCGGTCTCGGGGCCGGAGTTCATGCCCCAGCAGGCGACGTCGTAGTCACCCTGGATGACCTGACCGATCTGGTCGGCGGTCGGGATGTTGGTCACGTTGACGTCGAACCCGACCGACTCGAGCAGGGCCTCGAGGGCCAACGAGGTCTCCGGCGCGGGCGGGGCGTTGGCGCACAGCACCTCGATCTGGCCGTCGAAGCCGTTGGCCTTGGCCTCCTCGAGGGCCGCCGTCGCGCCCTCGACGTCCGTGGCCATCTCCTCGATGGCATCGGAGTAGAGGCGGGAGTCGGGGGCCACGAGGGCCTTGTAGACGGCCATGTCGCCGTTGAAGGCCCGATCGTTGATGACGTCGATGTCGACGGCCAGGCCGATGGCCTCACGCACCTTGACGTCGGCGCCGGGACGACCGTCGCGGTGGTTGATCACGAACCCACCGCCGGCCTGCTGCTCGATGAAGAAGTTGTCGTTGCCGGCGTCGATGGCCTCGGTGATCACGGGGTCGTCGCGCAGGAAGGCGACGTTCAGGTCGCCGGCCTGGAAGGCGTCGTAGCTGGCCTGGGCGCCGGGCACGAACACGAACCGCAGGGTCTCGATGCACACCGGGCCGTCCCAGTAGTCCTCGCGGGCGGTCATGACCAGCTCCTCACCGGGCACGTTGCGCTCGACGACGTAGGGGCCGACACCAGCGGCGTCGGGGGGCTGGGCACCGAAGGCCTCGGCGTCGTCGCCGATGGCGTTGAGGTTCACGACCAGCCCGGGCTCGTCGGCGAACACCACCTGGAACTCCGACCACGGCTCGGACAGCGTGACCTCGAGGGTCTGGGGATCGACGACCGTCTTGTCCTCGATGGTGGTCATGAAGCCACCCGAGGTGTTGCGCACGCCCTCCTGCAGATAGCGGTCCATGTTGTCCGACACCATCTGGGCGTCGAGGGCGGTGCCGTCGCTGTAGGTGATGTCGTCGCGCAGCTTCAGGGTCCACACCGTGAAGTCGTCGTTGGACTCGAGCGACTCGGCCAGGCGAGGCTCGAAGGTGTTGGTCTCGAAGTCGAACGTCATCAGCGCGTCGTAGATGTTGATGAGCTCGGTGCCCCCCACGAGCGAGCCGCTGGCGAAGGGCGGGTCGAGCGACGAGGTCGGCGCGTACACGCCGTAGTCGATCTGGGTACCAGGGACGGTGGCGTCGCAGCGCTCGCCGCTGGCCTCCTCGGTGGTGTCCGGGCTGGCCGAACCACCGTCACCATCGCCGTCGTCGTCGCCGCCGCATGCGGCCGCCACCATGGTCAGCGCCAGCAACAAGGCCAGCGGTGCGAACCTCTTCGCTTTCACGAGCATCCCCCTCAAGAGTGAACGACCAGGGTCGGTGGACCCGACGCGCACGAGTGCTCCGCACGCCGCGGTGGCCCAGTGCCCCCGAGCCCGACGGCTCTCGCCGTCGGCGGCGACCTTACGAGGGCCTCCGCGGGGGGTCAAACACCACCCGACCGGCGGATGGCCGACGAGTGAACGCCCGACCGCGGCGGCCGGGCCGGTTCCACCAGGTGCCCGGCTACTGGATCTGGCTCCGCTGACGTCGTCGAACGCCAGGGAACCGACCCCGGGGCGGCCCGCGCCTGCCCCCGGGGTCGATCCTCGCTGCGGCTAGCTGTTGATGTAGGCGTTGGCGAACAGGAACGTCGAAGCCGTGGTGGGGATGATCCCCTCGACGTCGTCGGCCCAGATGATGCCTTCGCGGGGAGCGCCGTAGATCACGCCCACCCAGTCCTCGTTGTAGATCGAGTTGATCTCGGCCACGGCCTCCTGGCGGGCCTCCTCGTCGGGAGCGGCGAAGAGGGCGTCGAGGGCCTCGTCCATCTCGGCGCTCTCGTAGCCCACCCGGTTGGAGGGGCTGTCGGAGCGCAGGTTGAGGTTGAGGGCCGTGATCCCGGTCTCGGCCCCGGCGTTGAGACCCCAGCAGGCGATGTCGTAGTCACCCTGGATGACCTGACCGATCTGGTCGGAGGTCGGGATGGTGGTGACGTTGACGTCGAACCCGGCCGACTCGAGCAGCGCCTCGAGGGACAACGCGGTCTCCGGGGCGGGCGGGGCGTTGGCGCACAGCACCTCGATCTGGCCGTCGTAGCCGTTGGCCTTGGCCTCTTCGAGCGCCGCCTGGGCACCCTCGAGGTCGGTGGCCATCTCCTCGATGGCGTCGGAGTAGAACCGCGAGTCCGGGGCCACGAGGGCCTTGTAGACCGCCATGTCACCGTCGAAGGCCCGATCGTTGACGACGTCGATGTCGACGGCCAGGCCGATGGCCTCGCGCACCTTGACGTCGGCACCGGGCCGGCCCTCGTCGTGGTTGACGATGAAGGCACCACCGGCCTGCGGCTCGATGAAGAAGCTCTCGGTGCCGGCATCGACGGCCTCGGCGATCACCGGCTCGTCACGCAGGAAGGCCACGTTCACGTCGCCCGCCTGGAAGGCGTCGTAGGTGGCCTGGGCGCCGGGCACGAACACGAACCGCAGGGTCTCGATGCACACCGGGCCGTCCCAGTAGTCCTCGCGGGCGGTCATGACCAGCTCCTCGCCGGGCACGTTGCGCTCGACGACGTAGGGGCCGATGCCGGCGGCATCCGGGGGCTCCACACCGAAGGCCTCGGCGTCGTCACCGATGGCGTTGAGGTTCACGACGTAGCCGGGCTCGTCCGCGAACACGAACTGGAACTCCGACCACGGCTTGGACAAGGTGATCTCGAGGGTCTGGGGATCGACGACCGTCTTGTCCTCGATGGTGGTCATGAAGCCACCCGAGGAGTTGCGCACGCCCTCCTGCAGGTAGCGGTCCATGTTGTCCGACACCATCTGGGCGTCGAGGGCGGTGCCGTCGCTGTAGGTGATGTCGTCACGCAGCTTGAGCGTCCACACCGTGAAGTCGTCGTTGGGCTCGAGCGACTCCGCCACCCGGGGCTCGAACGTGTTGGCCTCGAAGTCGAACGTGAAGAGCACGTCGTAGACGTTGAGGAGCTGGGTGCCCCCCACCAGGCCACCGCTCACATAGGGCGGATCGAGCGACGGCGTCGGCGCGTACACGCCGTAGTCGACCTGGGTACCGGGCACGGTGGCCTCGCAGCGCTCGCCGCTGGCCTCCTCGGTGGTGCCGGGTTCGCCGCCGCCGTTCTCGTCGCCGTCGCCGCCGCATGCGGCCGCCACCATGGTCAGCGCCAGCAGCAGTGCCAGCGGCGCGAACGTCTTCGGCTTCACAAGGATCCCCCTCAGAGATGGAGCCCGAGGGCGGCCGATCGGCAGAGCGGTCACGCGCTGTGCCCCTCCCGACCCGGCCCCCCGGACTGACGACTTCCGTCGGCGGCGACCCTACGAGGGCCACCAGGAGCGGTCAAAACCCCGAGCGACAGCGAGGTGACGCGTCCATGAACGGGCCGGGCCGGGTCAGGAACCGCCGAGGCTGCTGCAGTCGTCGATGACGATCGTGCCGTCGGGCAGCTCCGCGGCCGCGCCGAACTGGAGCGACAAGGCGATCGGCGGCAGGGCCGAGAGCGGAAGGGACGTGGCGATCGCCGTGTCCTCGGCCTCGATCTCCAGCCCGGCCTCCTGGCGTTGCTCGCGACCCGAGGGCCAGGTGACCAGCGTCGACGACCAGTCGCCGTCGGTGCGGGTGAGGCGCAGCTCGAAGCTGAGCGACTCGAGCGGATCGCCCTGGGCCACCACGAAGGTGGGGTCGGCCACCTCGGCGAGGGGACCAGCGACGTCGAAGCGGACGAGGAGCTCGTCGCCCTCCACGACGGCCGATGCGCCCACCAGGTCGATGCCCGAGAGCGAGGCCCGCACGTCGTCGGGCACCCCGGGAGCGTCGAGATCGTCGGTGGGGTCGTCGCAGCGATCACCGGTGCTCGAGGGCACCAGGGTCGTCGCCGTGGCGGGAAGTGCGGGACCGTCCTCGTCGCTCCCGCTGTCGCTGCACCCGACGACCACCAGGGCCAGCACCCCCAGCGCCGCCGCCGACCGTGCTGAGCGGCGCCCGGTCACGGGCGGGGCGATGCCAGCCGCCGGCGGGTGACCTCGTAGCAGGCCAGGGCGCCGGCCGCGGCCACGTTGAGCGATGCCAGCTGGCCCAACAGCGGGATGCCGGCCACCGCGTCGCACCGTTCGCGCACCAGCCGGGAGAGGCCCTTGCCCTCGGCGCCGAGCACCAGGCAGACGGCCTGGTCGGCGACCTCGAGGTCGAACAGGTCGGTGTCGCCGCCGGCATCGAGGCCGATGACCCACACCCCGGCGTCGCGCAGCCCGCGCAGGGCGTTGGGGAGGCCGCCCACCAGCGCCATGGGGAGGTGTTCGACGGCTCCGGCGGCGGCCTTGGTGACGGTGGGGGTGACGTGCACGGCCCGGTGCCGGGGCAGGACGACGCCGGTCACCCCGGCGCACTCCGCCGAGCGCAGCAGCGCCCCGAGGTTCCCCGGATCGGTCACGCCGTCGACGGCCAGCAGGAACGGCGGAGCCCCTGACGGGCTCGGCCGGCGGGCCAGGTCGTCGACGTCCCACTCCTTCAGCGCCTGGGCCTTGGCCACCACCCCCTGGGGGGCGTCGGTGCGGGCCTCGGCGAAGAGACGAGTGCGAGTGACCTCGCGCACCGGCACCTTGAGGTCGAGGGCCAGCTCCACGATGTCGCCCAGGACCTCGTTGTCGTCCTGGTCCTCGGCGACGTAGATCTCGCGGATGCGTCGGGAGCCGGCCAGGAGCAGCTCCCGCACGGCCTGACGGCCCTCGACCTGGTCGCCGCCGATCCCGTCGTTCTTCGGTCCCCGGCGGCCCGGCTCGCGCGGGCCCGACGCCACCCGCCGGGGGCCGCCTCCGGGGCGGTCGGCCTTGCGCACCGACGCCGCCGCGTGCTTGGTCCGCTTGGCCTCCACCGCCTTCTTGGCCGCCGGCGACAGGGGCTTGGCCGCCTTCTTGGCCGGTCCCGCGCCCTTGGCGCCCCGCCCGGCCGGAGCGCCGCGACCGGGAGGACCGCCTCGTCCGCCCTTGCCGGCACCGCCCTTGCCCTTGCCCGAGCCGCGAGGCGGGGTCACGATCCCGACCCCGACGCGGTGACGACGGCGACGGCGACGCACGCCAGGCCCTCGACGCGCCCGATGGCGCCGAGGCCCTCGGCCCGGTTGCCCTTGACGGTGACGGGGGCGCCGACCGCCTCGGTGAGCGTGCGTTGCATCTCGTCCCTCCTCGGCGCCAGCTTCGGGCGCTCACAGATCACGGCACAGTCGACGTTGCCCGGTTCCCACCCGGCGGCGCGCACCCGAGCGGCCACCTCGGCCAACAACCCGACGCTGTCGGCCCCGGCCCACTGCGGGTCGGTGTCGGGGAAGTGCTGACCGATGTCCCCCAGGCCGGCGGCGCCGAGCAGGGCGTCGGCGCAGGCGTGGGCGACCGCATCGGCGTCGCTGTGGCCGGTGAGGCCTCGCTCGCCCTCGAAGTGCACGCCACCGAGCACCAACGGCCGCCCGGGATCGTCGGAGAAGGCATGGATGTCGAAGCCCTGCCCGACGCGAACGGTCATGACCTCAGGCTACGTTTCGCCGAGCAGGTCGAGCAGCGCCGCCGCCACGACCAGGTCGTGGCGACCGGTGATCTTCAGGTTCGTGCCCTCACCCGGCACCACCACCACCGATCCTCCGGCCGCCTCCACGAGGCCGGCGTCGTCGGTGGCGGCGCCCGCATCGGCGTGGGCCCGTCGCAGGATCGCCGCCCGGAACGCCTGCGGCGTCTGCACCGCCACCAACTCGTCGCGATCGAGCGTCTCGGCCACCACGTCGAGACCTTCGACGGCCGCGCCCATCTCGACCGGCGCCGGATGGACCCGCTTGATGGTGTCGGTGACGGCGACGGCGGGGATGGCGGCGTCGGCGCCGGAGCGCACCGCGTCGACGACCGAGCGGTACAGCGCCGGGGACGCCAGCGGCCGGGCGGCGTCGTGGACCACCACGACGGCCGCGTCGGCGTCCACCACGGACAGGCCGGCGCGCACGGAGTCGGCTCGCTCGGCGCCGCCGGGGACGGCGACGTCGGCGACGCCGGCGTCCACCAGCGCCACGCCCTCGTCGTCGTCGCCACGGGCCAGCACCACCACCACGTGGTCGGCCACCGCCCGGGCGGTGGACAGCGAGCGGTCGATGACCCGTTCGCGTCCCAGGCGCTCGTACTGCTTGGGCACCGTGCCCCCGAAGCGACGGCCCTGGCCCGCCCCGAGCACGATGGCCCAGACCGGCCCGTCGAGCGGGCCCTCGTCGGACGCAGCCGAGCTGTCTCCGGCGGCGCCGGTCGGGGAGGCGGTCAGGTGAGGACTCCGTCGAGCTGGGCCTCGGCCTCTTCTTCGGTGAGCTCGAGCGCGAAGGTGAGCTCCGACACGAGGATCTGGCGGGCCTTGGCCAACATGCGCTTCTCGCCGGCGGAGAGCCCCTTGTCGTTGTCGCGCAGGGTGAGGTTCCGCACCACTTCGGCCACCTGGTACACGTCGCCGGACTTGAGCTTCTCGACGTGGTTCTTGAAGCGTCGCGACCAGTTGGTGGGCATGCGCGCGTCCTTCTTGCGCAGGACGTCGTAGACCTCCTCGACCTCCTCCGCGGTGATGACCTCGCGCAGGCCGACCTCGTCGGTGTTGTCGACCGGGACCATCAGGGTCAGCTCGCCGTAGGCGAGGCGCAGCACGAAGTACTCCCGCTGCTCGCCGAACGCCTCCTTGGACTCCTTGCGCTCGATCACCGCCGCACCGTGGTGCGGGTAGACGACCTTGTCACCGACGTCGAACGGCATGCTGCTCCCTGCGCATCGTCCCGGGTCCTGGCTCGTCGAGGCTAGTTCGCCGTCGCGGCCCCTACGGGCGAGGTCCGGTGGCCGGGACGGTCGCCGCGCACGCCACCGAGCGTCCGGGTAGGATCGCCGCTCGTGGTGGAACCTCGGCTGTTGAGCGATGTGGAGTTCTTCAAGGGTTTCGAGGGCGCCGCCCTCGACGACCTGGTGGCGGCGGCGCAGACCCGCGCCCTCAACCGGGGCGACGTGATCTTCACCGAGAACCACGAGGCCACCGAGCTCTTCGTCGTCGAGTCCGGCCGCATCGCCATCGCCAACAAGTCCGACGACGGGCGCGAGTCCGTGGTGGCGCTCATGGAGAGGGGCGACCTCTTCGGCGAGATGCCGCTGTTCGACCGCATGCTCCGCTCGGCCGAGGCTCGGGCCCTCGAGCCCTCCGCGGTCACCGCCATCCCCTACGAGCCGCTGCGCTCCATCTACGAAAAGCGCCCCGAGCTGCTGTGGAACGTGGTGGAGCTGCTGGCCGGCCGTCTGCGCAACACCGACAACCAGTTGGCCGACTCGGTGTTCCTCGATGTCACCGGGCGCACGGCCAAGCGCCTGCTCGAGCTGGCCGGTGAGGCCGACGAGTTCTCGCTGCCGATCACCCAGGAAGAGCTCGCCGGCATGGTGGGCGCCTCCCGCGAGCGGGTGAACAAGGCCATCGCCAGCTTCGTGCGCCTGGGGTGGATCGACCAGGCCGAGCGCCGCTACCGCATCACCAACCGCGAGCAGCTCACCCGCCGGGCGCGCTGACGCCAGAACCGGCGGCCCACCTCGGCCGGCCGGTTCGGGCGCCACCGAGACGTCACGACGTCGGGAACGCCTCGCCCACCAGCTCCTCGGAGAGCGACCACAGCTTCGCGGCCACCTCCGGGTCGGTGGCGTGCGCGGCGGCGGGGGCCACCGCGCAGTCGGCCAGGTAGGCGCCACCCTGGTCGTCGAGCTCCGGGGCCGTGGCCGCCCACACGCTGGTGGACGCCCCTTGCTCCACCTCGTACAGCGGGGGCAGGGAGGTGCCGGCCGACTTGGCCCGACCGGCCATCTCGGCGTAGTCGTCCTTGGTGAAGTTGCGACCGAGGTCGGTGCGGACCATCCCCGGGTGCACCGACCAGGCGTGCACGCCTCGGTCGGCGTAGCGCCGATCGAGCTCGAGGGCGAAGAGCACGTTGGCCGTCTTGGACTGCCCGTACGCCTCCATCTTGGCGTAGGGCCGATGCTCGTAGTTGGGGTCCTCGAGGTCGACGCCGGAGGCCTGGTGCCCGCCGGAGCTGAGGACCACGACGCGTGAGGGGGCACCGGCCAACAGCGCGGGCATGAGCCGGCTCACCAACAGGAAGTGGCCGAGGTGGTTGGTGCCGAACTGCAGCTCGAAGCCCTCCTCGGTGCGACCGAGAGGCGGCATCATGATCCCGGCGTTGGCCACCAGCAGGTGGAGCTCGTCGATGCGCCCGCTGAGCTCGTCGGTGAAGGCCCGCACGCTGGCCAGGGAGCCGAGCTCGACGACGCCGGCCTCGACCGACGCCTCGGGCACCCGCTCGCGCAGGCGGGCCACGGCGTCGGCGCCCTTCTCGGCGGTGCGGGCGGTCATCACCACGTGGGCGCCGGCGGCGGCGAGGGCGCGGGCCGTCTCGAAGCCGAGCCCGGTGGTGGCGCCGGTGACCAGGGCGGTGCGACCGGAGAGGTCGACGCCCGCCAGGACGTCGTCGGTGGTGCGGGGGGTGGTCTGCTCGCTCACAGCACGTCCTCCGGGCCGGGCCAGGCGGCCGGCCAGTTGTCGTTGACGGTCATGGTCCATTCGGGGTCGCGCCGTTCGAGGAAGGCGTTGACCCCCTCGCGGGCGTCGGGCTCGCCCATGATGTGCAGGTGCAGCTCGGTCTCGGCCCGCTCGACCTGGCCGGGGTCGAGACCGAACGAGCCCCACAGCAGGCGCTTGGCCACGGCCACCGACACCGGCGCGGTGTTGACCGCCATGTCGTGGGCCACCTCGAGAGCAGCGGGGAGCACCTCGTCGTTGGGCAGGACCCTGTTGGCCACACCGAGGGACTGGGCCTCGGCTCCCGTGAAGGTGCGCCCGGTGAGCAGGATGTCGGCGGCGTTGGCCATGCCGGCGATGCGCGGCAGCGTCCAGTGGCTCATGGCGTCGGGCATCACGCCGCGCCGCACCTGCACGATGCCGTACTTGGCGTCGAGCGCCATGAACCGCATGTCGCAGTGCAGGGTGAGGGTGAGGCCGAGGCCGATGGCGTGGCCGTTCACCGCGGCGATGACCGGCTTGCGGATCTGCCAGGCGGTGGGGTGCACGGGGTTGGCGCTGAACTCGGTGGGGGTGTCGCTGCGCTCGAACACGTCGCTGCCCGACGAGAAGTCGGCGCCGGCGCAGAAGGCGGGCGGGGTGCCGGTGAGCACGACCACCCGGATGGCGTCGTCGGTGTCGGCTCGACGGTAGACCTCGGCCAGCGCCGAGCCCATGGCCCCGCTGAAGGCGTTGCGGGTGTCGGGGCGGTTGAGGGTGGCCACGGCCACGCCGTCGTCGCGCAGATCGAGCAGGAGGTCGTCGGTGCCGAGGTCGATGCGCTGCGAACCGACCTCGTCCGCCGCGCTCATGCCCGTACGCCGCCCAGGTCGTCGCGGGCGGCCGAGCCGTCCTTGATGGCGCGGAGGAGCTCGGCCATGGTCTCCGGGTCGATGTCGTAGCCGGGGAAGTAGCAGCACACCCGCGAGGCGTGGGGCCCGAAGCGGTCGAGGATCTCCGCCGCGACCTGCTTCGGGGTGCCGAACACCGAGATGGTGGACACCATGTCGTCGGTGATGAGGTCGGCCATGCCCTGCCAGTCGCCCTGCTTGGACAGGCCGTTGAGCCGGGGCTGGTACTCGCCCCAACCCTCCACGTCGAGGACCGGCTTGTAGGACGGGGTCGAGCCGTAGAAGCCGAGGAGGTAGCGCACGCCGGCGGCGGCCGCGGCCAGCTCGGCGTCGTCGCGGCCGGTGGCCACGATGACCTCGGCGATCACCTCGAGCTCCTCGCCGGTGCGCCCCGCCTTGCGCAGGCCGGACTGCAGGGCCGGCACGGTGCGCTCGTTCATGTGCCGGGCGCTGTTGAAGGGCATGACCAGGATGCCGTCGGCCACCTCGGCGGTCATCTCGCACATCTTGGGCCCGAGGGCCCCGACCAGCACCGGCGGACGACCGTGAGGGTTGGGCCCGGGGTTGAAGTTCGGAGTCATGAGCGTGTGGCGGGTGTACTCGCCCTGGAAGTCGAACGGGCCCTTGCCCTCGAAGTGGTCGAACATCATGTTCAGCGCCTGCACCCACTCGCGCATCTGGGCGACGGGCTTGCCCCAGCGCGAGCCGTAGCGCTTCTCGATGTGGGGCTTGATCTGCGAACCCAGGCCGAGACGGAACCGACCCTCGGTGAGCAGCTGCAGGTCGTTGGCGCCGTAGGCCAGGTGCAGGGGGCTGCGAGGGAAGGCCATGGCCACGTTGGTCATCAGGTCGGCGTCGACGGCCTGGCTGGCCAGCACCAGCGGGAAGAACACGTCGTGGGCGTTCTCGAAGGTGAACAGGCCGTCGGCGCCGAGCTCGGTGAGCTCCCGGGCCTGGTCGGCCACCCCGACGGGTCCGCTCAGCGCCACTCCCAGATCGACCTTCATCACGTCGTGCTCCCCACTCCGGACGCGTTCGCGCAGCCCGGCTCGTCTGTGCCCGTTCTAGTTCATCAGGTCAACGTTCTCCCGGCCGAGCTGGTCGGGAACCGATGCGGGTCGGTCGCCTACAGTGCGCGCCCATGAGCGACGTGCCTGCCAGCCAGAAGAACGAGGCGTTCGACGAGCCGAGCCGCGACGAGATCCCCGGCATCTCCCGACAGCACACCGCTTTCCTCGAGACGACCGACGCCGAGGAGGCGTGGATCATCGCCGGCATGGACCACGTGATCCTGCACACCATCGGCCGCAAGTCGGGCAACGAGCACAAGGTCACGTTGCCCTTCTGGTACGACCCCGAGGGTCGCCGCGTCGTGGTGGGCTCGTTCTCCGGCGCCCCCGAGCACCCCGCCTGGTACCTCAACCTGGCCGACCGCACCGCCAACCCGAAGGTGAAGATCCGGGTGCGCGGCGGGCTGTACGAATGCGACGCCGTGGTGCTCGAGGGCGAGGAGCGCCAGCGCATCTGGGACCTGCTCACCACCGACCGCGAGTACTACCGCGACTACCAGTCCCGCACCGACCGCGAGCTCCCCCTGGTCCGCTTCGAGAACCTCGTCGAGATCAGCTGAGCCATCGACCTCAGGGCCGGCCCCACCAGAGGCGGGCGGCGGTGTGGTGGAAGAACGAGGCGACGGCCTCGCCGTCGAGGCGGCGGACGGCGTGGGCAGCCAGGGCCAGCTTGTCGGCATAGGACCGGGTCTGGTCTTGCGGGTGATCCGAACCCCAGCACAGGCGGTGGGCCCCGAACCGGCGGGCGAGGTCGTCGACGACCGGCGCCGGGTCGCCGTCGTCGCGCTCGGCCGCCTCGAGCACGTAGCTCGACACCTTCAACGCCACCGAGCCCACCTCGGCCAACCGGTGGACAGCAGCCCAGCCGGCCGCGCCCTCACGGTCGGGGAAGCCGCAGTGGTCCACCGCGACCCGGACCTCGGGGTGGGCCGCAGAGAGGCCGGCCACGGCGTCGAGCGCCGGTGAGAACACGCAGGGGACCACCGTGAGGCCGAGATCGCCGGCCGTCGCCCACACCTCGTGACCACGGCCGTCGTCCAGCCAGGTCGCGCCCTTGGCACCGACGCCGAAGCAACGCACGCCCGCCGGCCGCACCGATCCGGATTCCCCCACGAGGTCGTGCAGGGCCTGCGCGGGGTCGGAGCCGTCCATGTCCACCGACGCCACCAGGGCCAGGCGATCGGGGTGGGCGGCCACGGCGTGGGCGGCGCAGCGGCAGTCGTGGCCGTAGACCCCCACGGCCTGCACCGCCACCGCCCGAATCACGCCCGCCGCGTCCATCTCGGCCACCAACCCCTCGACCGCACCACCGCCGTGCGCCCACCAGTCGCTGCCCACCCCGGTGGGTCGGGTCGGGAAGCGCTCGGTGTCGGGGCAGGCCACGTGGGTGTGGGCATCGATCACGGCTGGCGTGGGCCGGCCACCTGTCGCAGTGCCCTCGTCCTCCACGCTGGTCCCCCTCCCTTGTCGACCGACCCACATCAGTCTAGAGTCTGATGGCATTCGACTCAGGGGGAGCTCGTGACGGTCACCAGTCGGACCACCTATCAGCCCGAGATGGTCGAGCTCGCCGACGACGGCCCCGAGGCGATGCTCGAGCTGCTCGCCGAACGGGGCCTGGGCGACGGGCTCCCCGTCGTGCCCCCCGCCGCGGAGCGAGTCGACGCCATGTTGGCCACCGCCGAGGGCGACCCCGACGAGGTCTTGTTCACCCTCCAGCCCCGTGCCGGCATCGTCACTCGGCGGGTGGTGGCCATCAACGCCGTCCTGGCCGGCTGCCTCCCCGAGACGTTCCCGGTGGTGCTCACCGCTCTGCGGGCCCTCGCCCGCCCCGAGGTCAACCTGCGCGGCGTCAACGCCACCACCCACCCGGTCGCCCCCATGGTGCTGGTGCACGGCCGGATCGCCGAGGCCGCCGGCTTCCACGCAGGGGTGGGCGCCTTCGGGCCCGGCAACCGGGCCAACGCCACCGTCGGTCGGGCGGTCCGCCTGGCCATGCTCCACGTGGCCGGCGCCCTCCCCGGCTCCGGCGACGCCGCCACCCATGGTCAGCCGGCGAAGTACACGTTCTGCGCGGCCGAGAACCTCGCCGAGAGCCCGTGGGAGTCCTACGCCCTCAGCCGTGGCGTCGACGCCCCGAGCGCCGTCACCGTGCACTGCGGCGAGGGCCCCCACAACGTCCACGATGCCGAGGCCGCCGGCGACCCGGCCCTCATCCTCGACAAGATCGCCTCGGCCATGACCTCCCTGGGCCAGAACAACGCCCCCATCAGCCAGGCCGAGTACTTCATCGTCCTCGGCCCCGAGCACGCCCGCAGCCTGGCCGATCGAGGGCTCACCCGGGGCGACGTCTCGTCGTACCTGTTCGACCACGCCCGCCTGCCCCTGGGGGTGCTCAAGCGCCACTTCGCCGAGCGGGCCTGGCAGCAGTGGATGCACATCGTCAGCGACGACGACCACCTGATGCCCATGACCGGTGACGCCGACAACATCCGGGTCGTCGTGGTCGGCGGACCCGGCAAGCACTCGCTCGTCGTGCCGTCGTGGGGCGTCACCCGCAGCGTCACCCTCCCCGTGGAAGGTTGAGCCATGACCCTCGTCTACCTCCCCGACTCCGAACCGGGCCCGGAGTCCGTGGCCCTGGCTCCGTCGCCGCCCACGCTGGCCGGCCTGCGTGTCGCCGTGCTCGACAACGGCAAGCCCAATGCCGATGTGGTCATGACCGCGGCCGCCGAGGCGCTGGCCCGGCGCACCGGGGCCACCGTGTCGGTGATCACCAAGAAGGGCCCCCGGGGCGAGTCGGCCAACGCGGCGGTGCCCTGCGACCCCGACATCTTCGCCACGGTGGTGGCCGAGGCCGACCTGGTCATCACCGGCGCCGCCGACTGCGGCAGCTGCACCGCCTACTCGGTCACCGATGCGATCGAGTTCGAGAAGGTCGGGCGCCCGGCGGTGGTGGCCACCACCACCCACTTCGAGACCGTGGCCCGCACCCTGTCGTCGAGCTTCGGGCTCCCCGACACCCGGCTGCTGGTGCTCCCCCACCCCATCGGCGGCACCGACGCCGCCACGCTCACGGCGTGGGCCGAGGCGGCCACCGACCGGCTCATCGCACTGTTCACCGGCGCCGGAGCCTCGTGACCGTCGAGATCGACCTCACCGACCGCACGGCGCTCGTCACCGGATCGGGGGCCGGCATCGGGGCCGAGATCGCGGTGTGGCTGGCCCGGGCCGGCGCCCACGTGGCCGTCCACGACGTGCGATCCGCCCACGCCGACGCCACCGTCGATCGCATCGTCGCCGAGGGGGGCCGGGCCTTCGCCGTCGTGGCCGATGCCCGCGACGACACCGCCCTCGCCCGCATGGTCGCCGACGCCGTCGGCGGCCTGGGCGGCCTGCTCGACATCGCCGTCAACAACGTGGGCATGTACGGCGAGCACCGCCCCGGGCCGTTCACCACCCTCGACGGCGACCACTGGCGCGGGCTGCTCGACCAGAACCTGGTGCTCACCGCCCTGGCCGGCGCCGCCGAGGCCCGGGCCATGGTGGCGGCAGGGCGCGGGGGCGTGATCCTCAACGTCAGCTCCGGCGAGACCACCCGGCCGGCACCGTTCATGGCCGCCTACGCCGCGGCCAAGGCCGGCATCAACCACCTCACCCAGACCATGGCCGTCGAGCTCGGAGCCGACGGCATCCGGGTGGTGGCCATGGCGCCGGGGACCACGCTCACCGAGACGGTCCGGGAGGCCTTCGACGACGACCACGTGGCCGACCTGGTGGCCTCCACCCCCTTGCGGCGCCTCACCGAGCCCGACGAGCTGGCGCGCCTGGCCGTGTTCCTGGTGAGCGACCTGGCCCGGTGCATCACCGGTCAGCTGATCCTGGCCGACGCCGGCGCCCACCTCTCACGCACCCGCCCGCCCAACCGACGCCCGGAGGACACCCAGTGACCACCAGCAGCCTCGACACGACCGCCGTGGCCACCGCCCTCGAGTCGGTGCGCAGCCTCCTGCAGGCCGACGGCGCCGACATCGAGCTGGTGGGCCTGGAGGGTGAGGTGGCCCAGCTCCGCCTGGTGCTGGTCGACGCCAACTGCGCCGAGTGCGTGCTCCCCACGCCGCTGCTGCAGGACGTGGCCCTGCAGCTGATGCAGCCCCAGGTGCCCGGTCTGGCCGCCGTCGCCATCGACGACCCTCGCACCGGCTGATCGCCGCTCGCTCGTCGAGGCCCTGTCCGGGGCGTGGTAGGCAACCACGGTGACCGCACTGCTCGACACCGAATGCCAGCTCACCGCCCTCGGCGACGGGATCTACGAACGAGACTGCTCCAGGGTCTGGTGGGGGTGGGAGGCGCTGCACGGCGGCTACGTGATGGCCCTCGCCCAGACCGCGGTCGACGCCGAGCTCGGCCACGACATGGAGCTGCACCACTGCACGGTGCACTACATGCGCCGCTTCGTCGACGGGCCCTTCCGGGCCGAGGTCACGGTCGAGCGCACCGGTCGCACCATGGCCAACGCCACCGCCCGGCTGTGGTCGGGCGGCAAGCCGGCCGGACTGGTGCTGGCGTCGTTCGCCCGCCGCCGCCCGGTGGCGGAGTTCCACGCCGCGGTGATGCCGGAGGTCGCACCCGTCGGGGCGGAGGAGCCCCCCACCGAGCCGCCGTTCCCGGTCCCCACCTTCGACAAGTTCCACCTGTACCCCCGCATCGAGGAGCTCGCGGGCGGAGAGGCCCGTGTCGGTGGCTGGGTGCTGCCTCGCACCCCCGAGATCGTCGACCACCGCTACCTCGGCCTGCTGGCCGACCTGTGGCCGCCGGTCGCCTACCACGTGTGGCCGGTGGGGGCCATCGCCCAGTCGGTCGACCTCACCTACCACGCCCGTTCGTCGCTGCCCCGCGCCGAGCTCACGGCCACCACCCCGGTGCTGGTGGTGCTCACCACCCGGGCCTCGGTCGGCGGCTTCGTCGACGAGGACACCGAGATCTGGTCACCCGAGGGCGAGCTGCTCTCCACCAGCCGTCAGATGCGCTACGTGCACTCCTGACGATCGAGACACATCCGCCCGCCGGGAGGTGCGCCCTGGGGCGCCCGACGACGAGAGGGATCCCCGAGCCCGACCCGACTCGAGCCGTCGAGCGCTCAGACCTCGGGCGGGGCCCAGTGGGCGCTCGAAGCGACGTCCCCCATCGCCTCGAGGCGGTCGAGCAAGCGGCGGACCGCCGCCAGATCGGCGTCGAGGTCACCGTCGAAGGTCACGGCGTAGCGCGCGGTGAGATCGTCGAGCAGCCGGTCGTGGAGCTGCTCACCCTCCGGGGTGAGCGCCACCAGCCGCACGCGCCCGTCCTCGGGGTCGCCGACCCGCTCCACCGCACCGGCGGCCTCCAGACGGCGAAGGGTGGCGGTGAGCCCGCCGGAGGTCTGCACGACCCGACCGCCGAGCACGGTGGGGCGCATGGGCGCACCCCCCGACGACAACCGCAGCGCCCCCAGCACGCGCAGCTCGGCCGGAGCGACCGCGTGGCGGCGGCAGACGTCGCCGATCACCGCCTCGTTCAGCCGGCTGGCACGAGCGAGCAACAAGGTGAGCGTGGTGAGCTCCGGCGGG
The DNA here is from genome assembly GCF_021246445.1 of Rhabdothermincola salaria. NCBI lineage: Bacteria > Bacillati > Actinomycetota > Acidimicrobiia > Acidimicrobiales > Iamiaceae > Rhabdothermincola > Rhabdothermincola salaria. The sequence continues at coordinate 718,074 of NZ_JAJQXW010000002.1, read as the reverse complement.
TGGGCCATGTCCCTCCAGTGTCGACGTCCCGACACTATCTTGCTAGAAAGGTAGTTGGAAAGGCACCGGCTCGGGGGAGCCGAGCCGGAAGGGGCCCATGACCGCTCGATCCACCGCCACCCGACGGCGGGCCACGGCGCTGCTCGCCGTGCTGGCCCTGACCGCCGGAGCCTGCTCCGACAGCGGCGACAGCACGTCGCCGACCGACGCGTCCGAGCCCGCAGTCGAACCCTCCACCACGACCGCTGCCGGCGATCCCCCGGTCAACCCGTTCCTGGCCGACTCCGTCGTGCCCATCGGCCACTTCGACAGCGCCCAGACCGACTCGATGACCGTCGCCGGCCCCACCGGCCCCACGGCCACCCTCTCACCCGACGAGCTCACCTACACCCACCTCGGACCGGCCCACTTCGGCCTGGCCATCTCCCCCACCTATCCCGACGGACGTCGGGTGATCTGGAGCAACGGCGGCGATCGGATCTCCAAGCTCGACGCCGAGACCCTCGAGGTGCTCGCCGAGCTGCCCTTGCCGGACAAGGAGCCCGTCACCTCGGAGATGGCCGACGCCCACATCGCCGAGCTCGACGGCCTCGAGGGACGAGCCCTCGCGGATGCCGGCATCGGCCTGGCTGCGCAGTACCTCACCGGCTTGAGCGGTGTGTACTACCTGCTCGACCGGGACAACACCCTCTTCGTCGGCGGTGCCGAGTCGATCCTCGCCTATCGAGACGTCGACCCCGACGACCCGGCCTCTCCCATCGAGCTGGCCGCCACCTTCGCCCGGCCCGCCGAGGTGACCGGGTCCTTCGCCGGCGCCAACCTCACCTTCGACGGCCACCTGGTGATGATCACCGACGAAGGGTGGATCGTCGTCGCGGCTCGCGACTTCTCCTCCCACCAGGCGGTACGACTCCCCGGGGGCGAGGCCGCGCCGGCCCACAACGAGCAGATGGGGGCCGAGGGCCGCCGAGCCGGGCAAGCGGACTGGGTGCGCAACAGCGTGGCCGTCGATGACGACGGCGGGATCTACGCCCTCTCCCTCGACCACGCCCACAAGGTGGTCTGGGACGGCTCGTCGCTGTCCACCGACCCGGCCGACGGGGCGTGGACGGCCCCCTACCGCAACGGCTCGGGCAACGGGTCGGGGGCCACCCCGTCGCTCATGGGCTTCGGCCCCGACGCCGACCGGTTCGTGGTGTTCACCGACGGCGAGGACGTGATGAACGTGGTGCTGATGTGGCGCGACGAGATCCCGGCCGGCTGGACGCCCCCCGAGGGCGCACCGAGCGAGCGCATCGCCGGGCAGGTCCGAGCCGACATCGGCGACCCCACCCGCACCGCCGTGCAGACCGAGCAGTCGGTGGTCGTCGGCGGGTACGGGGCGCTGGTCGTCAACAACGACCCCTCCTCGATCCCCGATGGCTTCCCGCCGGCCGCCACCCGCATCCTCGCCGGCTACGCCGGGGCCGACCCCGACTTCACCCCCAAGGGCCTGCAGAAGCTGGCGTGGGATCCCACCGCCGATCGCCTCGACACCGCCTGGGTCAACCGGGAGGTCTCGTCGGCCAACGCCGTGCCCCTGGTCTCCACCGGTTCCGACACCCTCTACACCGTCGGCGCCCGCGACGGTGCGTGGACCCTGGAAGGCCTCGACTGGTCGACAGGTGAGTCGGTCTTCCACTGGGTCACGGGCTCCAACCGCTACAACACCCTCTTCTCGGGCCTGAACCTCGACGAACAGGGCCGGGTGATGCACACGACCGCCTTCGGCATCGTGCGCTACGAACCGCGATGATGGCGCCACCACCGCCAGCCGCCACGAGGGGGACCGGACGATGACCGACACCGACACCGGCCTGCCTGGCGCACCATCACGGCCGACGGCCTGAGCGATGGCCGACGACTTCTTCGAGTCCGTCTACGCCCGCGCCGAGGGCGACGACGCCGCCGTCCCGTGGCAGCACGCCATCTCCCGCCGCCTGGTCGAGGAGTGGTTGGCGGACCTCGAGCCCGACCACCATCGTCGGGCCCTGGTCGTGGCCTCGGGGCTGGGCGACGACGCGGCCGCCCTGGCCGAGCACGGCCTCGAGGTCGTGGCCTTCGACGCCGCCCCGTCGGCGGTGGCGTGGGCCCGCCGTCGCCACCCCGAGGCCGATGTCGACTGGCAGGTGGCCGACCTCTTCGCCCTCCCCGCGGACTGGCACGCCGCCTTCGACCTGGTGGTCGAGGTCTTCACCGTGCAGTCCATCGCGCCGGAACAACAGGTCGCCGCCGTCGAGGCCATCCACCGCACGGTGGCCCCCGGCGGGTTGCTGATGGCCGTGGCCATCACCGTGGCCGACCCCGAGGAGCCGTCGGGCCCGCCGTGGCCCCTGCGCCCCCATGTCGTCGACGCCCTCGTCGACGGCTTCCACGTCCGTCGCCACCACGACGAGGACCTGGCCCCCGGGCTCACCGCCCGTCGCCTGGAGCTGGAGCGCCCCTGACCCGCCCCACCCGACACGCCAGCGGTGGTTCCTAGACCGGCGCCGTGGCCTCGAGCTCCCGCACGAACACGGCGATCATGCGGTCGAGGGTCTCGTCGGGGTCGGCGGGCATGGTGAACAGGCCGTCGCGGCGCATGAGGGCGTAGCCGTGCACGGCGGCGAAGACGATGCGGTACCAGTGCAGGGCGTCGGCCTCGTCATAGCCGTAGGACCGGAACACCAGGTTGAGGGGACGACCGACCGCGGTCATCGTCGCCGCCACCTCGACGTCGTCGCCGGGCACCACCAGGGTCGCGTCGTAGAGCCCGGGCTCGTCGAGGGCGAAGCGCACGTAGGCCCGCACGATCGCCTCGACCGCCTCGGGGCCGGAACGCCCGATGGCCGCATCGGTGAGGGCGTCGCCCAGCCGTACGAGGCCGACCACGGCGAGGGCCCGGCGCAGGTCGTCGAGCCCGTCGACGTGGGCGTACAGGCTCTGGGTGCGCACCCCCACCCGTTCGGCCACCTGGCGCAGGCTCACCGCGTCCACCCGCCCGGCTTCGCTGACCAGGGCCGCTGCCGCCGCCACGACCGTGTCACGATCCACTCCCACGGGTGCGGCCATCAGCCGAACGGTACCAGTCCCTGCCCTGATACCGTTCGACTCGGTCGGCCGAGCTCGCCCGACCGGCGAACGCCGGGGCGGCCTCTCCGAGGGGGATCCATGACGCAGACCTGTCGAGCAGCGGTGTTCCCGGGTGACGGCACCGTCGAGATCCGGGAGTTCGCCGTGCCCGGACCCCCGCCCGGCGGGGCGGTGCTGGCGGTCGAGGCGGTGGGGCTGTGCGGCAGCGACGCCGCCCAGTTCCACGGCGTCGAGCTGGTCCCCGGGGCCAGCGCCTTCCCGGTGGTGCCAGGGCACGAGACCGTCGGCCGAGTCGTGGAGCTGGCCCCCGACGCCGACCTCGGCGTGGCCGTCGGCGACCGGGTCGGGGTCGACGAGATCCTCCCGGGTGGTCCCCTGCGGGTCTACGGCTACAGCGACATGACCGGCGCCGGCGAGCCCGGGCTGTGGGGCGGCTACGGCGAGTACATGCAGCTCTTCGCCGGCACCCGCCTGCATCGGCTGCCGTCCGACGGGCCGGCCGCCGCCCTCACCGTCTTCGAGCCCCTGGCCAACGCGGTGAACTGGGTGGAGCGGGTCGGCGTGCACCCGGGCGAGACCGTGGTCGTGCAGGGGCCGGGCCACCAGGGCCTCGCCGTGGTGGCCGCCGCGCTGGCCGCGGGGGCCGACCGGGTGGTCGTCACCGGCACCTCGTCGGACGGTCTGCGCCTGCGGGCGGCCGAGGCCATGGGCGCCACCGCCACCTTGATGGTCGACCGCGACGACGTCGGCCAGGCGGTGAGGGACCTCACGAAGGGCTGGGGCGCCGACGTGGTGTTCGACGTGACCACCGCCACCGCCACCGTTCCCCAGGCGGTCGAGCTGGTCCGCTACGGCGGACGGATCCTGCTGGCCGGCCTCAAGCACTTCCGACCGGTCCCGGACCTGGTCACCGACCACATCGTCACCAAGAGCCTCACGCTGTTCGGCGGCTCGGGCTTCACGCCGGCGTCCATGGCCACCGCCGTCGAGATGCTGCGCGACGGAACGGCCCACGCCGAGACCATGGCCGGCGTCACCGTCGGCCTCGACGAGATCCCCGAGGCCATCGCCCTGCTCGAGCGCCGCGACCCCGATCGCGACGCGGTCCGGGTCACCCTCGTCCACGCCAACCGGTAGCAACCCCACCGAGGAGAGATCGCCGTGCGCGCCGTTCGCATCGAGGACAACCAGGCCCGCGTCGTCGACGTGCCCGCACCCGACGGCCCCGACGACGACCACGTCGTCGTCGACGTCGCGACGTCGAGCATCTGCGGCACCGACCTCGGCTTCGTCACCCTCGGCTTCGGAGGCTTCACCCTGGGCCACGAGTTCGCCGGCCTCGTCGACGGCGTGCCCCACGCCGTCGAACCCCTGATGCCCTGCGGGAGCTGCGGGCAGTGTGCGGCGGGCCATCGCCAGCGCTGCGTGGGCGACCACGCCAACCTCGGGATCTTCGTCGACGGCGGCCTGGCCGACCAGGCCCGCGTCCGCCGCTCCGCCTTGGTCCCGTTGCCCCCAGGACTCGACGTGTCCGATGCCTGCCTCGTCGAGCCCACGGCCGTGGCGTGGCACGGGGCCGTGCGCGCCGAGACGCAGCCCGGTCAGCGGGTGGTCGTCGTGGGCGGTGGATCGATCGGGCTGCTGGCCGTCGCCGCCCTGCGCCACCTGGGCGCCGAGGTCGACCTCGAGTCCCGCCATCCCCACCAGCGCCACGCGGGCGAGCGCCTCGGAGCGGGCTCCCCCTCGGGGTCGTACGACATCGTGATCGACGCCGCCGGCAGCGAGTCCGGCCTGGCCCGCGGCGCAGAGCTGGCCACACCGGGAGCCCGCATCGTGCTGCTCGGCGTGTACCACGGGCTGCTACCCGCGCCCGGCGCCGTCACGCTGGTCAAGGAGCTGTCGTGGGTGGGGGCCATGGCCTACGGCGACCACCACGGCCGACGCGAGGTGGACGAGGCGGCCGAGCTCCTCGCCCGCGACCCCGAGATCGCCGACACCGTCATCACCCATCGCTTCGGGCTCGACGAGGCCGCCGAGGCCTTCCGCACCGCGGCCGATCGGGCCGCCGGCGCCATCAAGGTCGTCCTCCAACCCTGACCAGGCCCACCCCTACGACGGGGGCGGGTCGGATGGGACCGGGTCAGGTGCCCAGGAACTCCAGGGTGCGCTGCCAGGCGTCGGCCGCGTCGTCGGCCCGGTGCGCCGGTCGGCTGGGGTCGTGCACGAACCCGTGGTCGGCGCCTTCGTAGCGCACCACGTGCACGCCGAGGGCCTCGGCGTCGGCCACGTCCTGTGGCGGGGTGTACGGATCGACCGTGCCGATGACGGCCATGGTCGGGCAGCGCTCGGGAGAGGCCAGGGCGTCGAGCGGCTCGGCCAGCGACGGCCCTCGCCACGGCTCGGGCAGGCGGATCATCCCGTAGAAGCCGACGGCGCGGTGGAACCGACCCGTGGCCGCGGCCTTGAAGGTGAACATGCCGCCCATGCAGAAGCCGATGACCCCGACCGTGTCGCAGCCGGTGGCCTCGGCGGCGGCGACCACGTCGCCGAGCACCCGTTCGTCGCCCACGTCGGCCACCCCGCCGCCCATGCGCTGCTCGATGGTCCAGTCCTCGTGGCCGGCGAAGGGTTCCGCGGCGCACACCGCCCAGCCGGTGTCGGCGGCCAGGCGATCGACCATGTCGTCGAAGAGCGGGCGCAGGCCCATGATGTCGGGGATGACCACGAGGCCTCGCTCGGCCCCGTCGGGGCGGGCGAGGGCGGCCGCGGTGCCGGAGGGCAGTGTGATGCGCATCCCCCGATCCTGGCACCGACGCGCCGCTCGGGGCGCAGTGCGCGACCCCGAGGCCTCAGCTGTAGTGATCGAGGATGCTGGCCTCGGCCAGGCGGGACAATCCGTCCTTGATGGCCTTGGCCCGGTGGTCGCCGACGCCGTCGACCCCTTCGAGGTCGGCGATGGTGGCCCGCATGATGGTGGCCAGGGTGCCGAAGCGATCGACGATGGCCTCGATGACCGAGTCGGGCAGGCGGGGGATGCGGGCCAGCATGCGGTGCCCCTTGGGCTGCACCGGATCGTCGAGGTCGACCGCGGCGCCGTCGGGCAGGTGCAGGACCTCGGCCACGGCCTTCATGTCGAGCAGCATCTCGGTGTCGAGACGGGCCAGCCCCTCCATGGCCTGTTCGAGGTGCCAGTCGTTCTCCTCGTGGAGGTAGTCGAGCACCACCAGGCGGCGCTCGTCGTCGACGCCGGCGAGGACCTCCTCGAGCTGGAGGCGCACCAGGCGACCGTCGGCCCCGAGCTCGACGATGTCGCCTTCGATCTCCTCGGCGATGCGCAGCACCATCTCGGTGCGCTGCAACAACATGACCACGTCGCGCAGGGTGACGAGGTCCTCGACCTCGAGCGCCGACAGGTTGGCCGACACCTCGACCAGACGGTCCTTGTAGCGCTCGAGGGTGCGCAGGGCCTGGTTGGCCCGGTCGAGCAGCCGGGGGATGGGCACCAGCTGCTGCTTGGTGTCGGCCACGTACACGGCGATGATCGACATGTCCTCGGACACCGAGATCACCGGCACGTTGATGGACCGCGCCACCCGCTCGGCGGTGCGGTGACGGGTGCCGGTCTCGGACGTGGGCACGTTGGGGTTCGGGACCAGGTGGACGTTGGCCCGGGCGATCCGGCTGGCATCGGGGGCCAACACGATGGCGCCGTCCATCTTGGCCAGCTCCGAGAGGCGCTGCGGGCTGAACGCGGCGTCGAGCAGGAACCCGCCCGAGCAGATGTTGAGCACCTCGGGACCGTCGGCCACGACGATCAGAGCACCCATGCCCGACTGCAGGATGCGGTCGAGGCCCTCACGCAGCGGCTTCCCCGGCGCGACGGCACCGAGGGCGTCGAGCATCGCCTCACTGCGTCGCCGGGGCATCCGCGGAGTCTAGTTCCCGTTCAGAACGGCTCGTCCGGTGAGGGCACGGACCTCCCGGCGGGGACCGACGGGGACGGAGAGGACCCGCCGGCGGGCAGGAGCCCGGCCGCGGCCACCGCCTCGGCGAGGGTCTCGACGCGCACGAGCTCGATGGACCCATCGCCGTCGGGGGCCAACCGGGGCACGATCGCCCGGTGGAAGCCGAGACGGGCGGCCTCGGCCAGTCGCCGGTCGCTCTGGGAGACCTGGCGCAGCTCGCCACCGAGACCGACCTCGCCGCACACCACCAGCCCGGCCGGGACGGCTTCGCCGGTGAGAGCCGAGGCCAACGCCAGGGCCAGGCCGAGATCGGCTCCGGGCTCGACGACCTTCACGCCCCCGACGGCGAGGGCGTAGACGTCGAACTCGGCCAGGCGCAGCCCGCTGCGCTCGGCCAGCACGGCGATCAGCAGCGAGAGGCGACCGTTGTCGACGCCCTGGGCGGAGCGACGCGGGCTGGGCAGCGACGACGGCGTGACGAGGGCCTGCAGCTCGACCAGCAATGGCCGGTGCCCTTCGATGGTGGGCACGACCACCGACCCCGAGACGCCCTGGCGCCGGTCGGCCAGGAAGAGCCGGCTGGGATCGGGCACGCCGACCATGCCGTCGCCGGTCATCTCGAACAGGCCCAACTGGTCGGTGGGCCCGAAGCGGTGCTTGACCGCCCGCAGCAGGCGCAGGGCGTGGTGGCGCTCGCCCTCGAAGGCCAGGACGGTGTCGACCACGTGCTCGAGCACCCGGGGCCCGGCCAACCCGCCCTCCTTGGTGACGTGGCCGACGAGCACGGTGGCCAGCCCCCGCCGCTTGGCCTCGCCGACCAACCGGGCGGCGCACTCGCGGACCTGGCCCACCGAGCCGGGGGCCGAACCGAGCTCCGGGTCGAAGACGGTCTGGATGGAGTCGACGACGAGCAGCTCCGGCGACAGCTCGTCGAGGAAGCCGATGATGTGGGGCAGGGCCGTCTCCGAGGCCAGGTACAACGACGGCGTGAGGGTGCCCAGCCGCTCGGCCCGCATGCGGACCTGCTGGGTGGACTCCTCGGCCGAGACGTACAAGACGGTGGTGCCGCCGGCGGCCACCGCCGCCATGGCCTGCAACAGCAGGGTGGACTTGCCGATGCCGGGCTCGCCGCCGAGGAGGGTGACCGACCCCGGTACCAGCCCACCGCCGAGCACCCGGTCGAGCTCGCCCACCCCGGTGGGGCGCACCACCCACTGGTCGACGTCGACCTCGGAGATGGGCAGGGGCACCGCCGGCGGGGACAGGGTGCCCGCGTCGGCGCCGCCGGCGGCGGGCACGACGCGCTCCTCGACGAGGGTGTTCCACGCCTCGCACGTGGGGCAGCGGCCCACCCACTTGGGCGCGGTGCCTCCGCAGTCCTGACAGCGGAACACCGATCGAGCCTTGGCCATGCACCGACCCTACGCACCGCGTGCGACAGCACCGGTGCCGGCCGTGGCCCACCCCCGATCATCCGGGCACCCGGAGCGACGTGCTCAGCGGCGGTAGTGGCGGCCCGCCATCATCCGGCGGGTCCGACGGCGCCGGGCCACCCAGGCCACCCGCAGGGCCACGGCCGTCACCAGCACCAACAGCACGACCAGGGCCTGCACCAGGCGCTCCCCCACCTTGCTCTCGCTCTGACGGGCCGAGATCTCGGTGGGCGCGGGGTCGGCGAAGCTCGGGGTCCACGTCTCGGCGTAGCCACCGGGGAGCTCGACGGTCACCGAGAAGTCGACCATCTCGGTGACGGGGCGGCCCTCCTCCGCCTCGATCCGGGCCAGGAGGGTGCCCCACGGGTTCCCCCCGACCGCGGCCAGGTCCGGGTCGGCGAACAACCCCGGCCCCCCGGTGAGGTCGTAGGTGGCGATGAACTCGGTCGTACGGTCGAGGAAGGTGTCGGACTGCCCGGTGGCGATGTCGCGGAAGGGCCCGTCCGGTCCGTTGAGCTCGCTGACGACGACGGCCAACTCGGTGGTGTCGTCGACCTCGCGGTGCGCCCGCACCCAGGTGAGCTCTCCCTCGCGCACCGGTTCGTCGACGGTCCAGCCGGCAGCGACGAGGTCGTCGACGGCGAGCTGCTGCTCGAGGTCGCCGATGCGGGCGAGCGCGGCGTCGTCGAGCCCCACCGCCTGGGTGACGGTGCCCGAGCCGTCGGCCTCGATCGTGATGGTGGTGTCCACCTGCAGCTGGCAGCCGGCGAGCAGGAGGAGGGCGAGAACGACGACGACCGCCGCCGAGGTGATCGGCGACGGTCGTCGGGTGCTGCGATGGGAGGCGAGAGGGTCCGGCGTCGACACGACGCCGGACGCTACCGCCGCTGGGCTACTCGGTGGGACCGGTCTCGGCCAGCTCCATGGGCGGGGGCTGGAAGCCCTCGACCGCACGGAACACCATCTCCATCTCGCCGGTCTCGGGATCGGGCTCGGCATCGACGATGACGAGCTCCCCGGCCCGGAAGCCCTTGAGGAGCAACCGCTCGGAGAGCGGATCCTCCACGAAGCGCTGGATGGCACGACGCAGGGGCCGGGCGCCGAGGGTGGGGTCGTAGCCCTTCTCGGCGAGGTGCAGCTTGGCCGCTTCGGTGAGCTCCAGCCCGATGCCCTGGGCCTCGAGCTGGGTGGTGACCCGCCTGATCATGAGGTCGACGATGGTGGTGACCTCGGCCTTGGTCAGCTCGTGGAAGACGATGGTGTCGTCGATGCGGTTCAGGAACTCCGGGCGGAAGTGCTGCTTGAGCGCCTCGTTGACCTTCTCCTTCATCTTCTCGTAGCTGATCGCCTCGTCGGACTTGCCGAAGCCGACGTTGGCCTTGCGCAGATCCGCGGTGCCGAGGTTCGAGGTCATGATCAGCACGGTGTTGCGGAAGTCCACCGAGCGGCCCTGGCTGTCGGTGAGCCGGCCTTCCTCGAGGATCTGCAGCAGCGTGTTGAACACGTCGGGGTGGGCCTTTTCGATCTCGTCGAAGAGCACCACCGAGAACGGCTTGCGCCGCACGGCCTCGGTGAGCTGGCCGCCCTCCTCGTAGCCCACGTAGCCGGGGGGCGAACCCACCAGACGGCTGACGGTGTGCTTCTCCATGTACTCGCTCATGTCGAGGGCGATGAGGGAGTTCTCGTCGCCGAAGAGGAACTCGGCGAGCGTCTTGGCCAGCTCGGTCTTCCCGACGCCGGACGGGCCGAGGAAGATGAACGAACCGCTGGGCCGCTTCGGGTCCTTGAGGCCGGCGCGGGTGCGGCGGATGGCCTGGCTGACGGCCTTGATGGCGTCCTCCTGGCCGATGACCCGCTTGTGCAGCTCGTCCTCCATGCGCAGGAGCTTGGCGGTCTCCTCCTCGGTGAGCTTGTACACCGGGATGCCGGTCCAGATGGACAGGACCTCGGCGATGGCCTCCTCGTCGACCTCGTCGAAGAGGTCGATGCCGGCCTCGCGCATCTCGCGTTCCTTGGTCTCCTTCTCGGCGAGGAGCTCCTTCTCGCGATCGCGCAGGCGGCCGGCTTCCTCGAAGCGCTGCGCCTCGACGGCCTCCTTCTTCTCGTTGACCACCTGGGCGATCTGGTTCTCGAGCTCCTTGAAGTCCGGCGGGGTCTCCATGCGCTTGATGCGCAGGCGGGAGCCGGCCTCGTCGATGAGGTCGATGGCCTTGTCGGGCAGGTGGCGATCGGAGATGTAGCGGTCGGCCAGGTTGGCCGCGGCCACGAGGGCCTGGTCGGTGATGGTGACCCGGTGGTGCGACTCGTAGCGGTCGCGCAGCCCCTTGAGGATCTCGATGGTGTGCGCCACCGAGGGCTCCTCGACCTTGATGGGCTGGAAACGACGCTCGAGGGCGGCGTCCTTCTCGAGGTGCTTGCGGTACTCGTCGAGCGTGGTGGCACCGATGGTCTGCAGCTCGCCGCGGGCCAGCATCGGCTTGAGGATGCTGGCCGCGTCGATGGCGCCTTCGGCGGCACCGGCCCCCACCAGGGTGTGGAGCTCGTCGATGAACAAGATGATGTCGCCGCGGGTCTTGATCTCCTTGAGCACCTTCTTGAGGCGCTCCTCGAAATCGCCCCGGTAGCGCGACCCGGCCACGAGCGCACCCAGATCCAGGGTGTAGAGCTGCTTGGCGTGGAGGGTCTCGGGCACCGTGTCGGCGGCGATCGCCTGGGCCAGGCCCTCGACGATGGCGGTCTTGCCGACGCCGGGCTCGCCGATGAGCACCGGGTTGTTCTTGGTGCGCCGGCTGAGGACCTGCATGACCCGCTCGGTCTCGCGGGCCCGACCGATGACCGGGTCGAGCTTCTTCTCACGCGCCAGCTGGGTGAGGTTGCGGCCGAACTGGTCGAGCACCAGCGACCCCGACTGGGTCTGCTCGCCCGAGCCGCCGGCGGTGGCCCCGGCCTTCTCGCCGCCACCACCCTGGGTGCCGGGGCCGGAGTAGCCGGAGAGCAGCTGGATGACCTGCTGGCGCACCCGGGACAGGTCGGCGCCGAGCTTGACCAGGACCTGGGCGGCGACGCCCTCGCCCTCGCGGATCAACCCGAGCAGGATGTGCTCGGTGCCGATGTAGTTGTGGCCCAGCTGCAGGGCCTCACGCAACGACAGCTCGAGGACCTTCTTGGCCCGCGGGGTGAAGGGGATGTGGCCGCTGGGCGACGAGCCGCCCTGGCCGATGATCTCCTCGACCTGGCTGCGCACCGCCTCCAGCGAGATCCCGAGGGACTCGAGGGCCTTGGCGGCCACGCCCTCCCCTTCGTGGATCAGCCCGAGCAGGATGTGCTCGGTGCCGATGTAGTTGTGGTTGAGCAGCCGTGCTTCCTCTTGGGCGAGGACGACCACACGGCGAGCCCGGTCGGTGAAACGTTCGAACACAGAAACTGCCTCCCCTGGGCGGGAATGGCTCCCCCGGAACGGGGGAATCGTGGGTCGAGTCTACCCACCACCCTCCCCATCACCTCTCTCGGGTTCAGTGGTTCGGGCCCGGCCCGCCTATCGTTCACTCGTGGCCGCCGCCTCCCCCCTCCTCGCTCTCCCGGTGCTGCAGGCCGACCTCAGCCGGGTCGAGGACGCCCTGCGCGCCTCGGTGGTGGCCGACGACCCCTTCCTCACCGAGGTCGCCAGCCACCTGATCCTCGCCGGGGGCAAGCGGGTGCGCCCCGCCTTCGCGGTCACGTCGGCCGCGACCGCCACGCCCGAGATCGTCGCCGCCTCCCACGAGGTCCTCCTCGGCGCGGTGTCGGTGGAGCTGGTCCACCTCGGGTCGCTCTACCACGACGACGTCATGGACGACGCCACCACCCGGCGCACCGTCCCGAGCGTCAACGCTCGCTGGGGCAACCTCAAGGCCATCCTCGCCGGCGACTACCTCCTGGCCAAGGCGTCCGAGATCGGCGCCTCGCTCGGCACCGAGGTGGCCGGTCTGCTGGCCGCCACCATCGCCCGGCTCTGCGAGGGCCAGGTGCTCGAGCTGCAGCACGCCTTCGACCTGGGTCGCACCGAGGAGGCCTACCTCTCCTCCATCGACGGCAAGACCGCCTCGCTGCTGGCCACGTCGTGTCGTGTCGGCGGCATCGTCGCCGGCCTCCCCCGCGACCAGATCGAAGCCCTCACGACCTTCGGCCGCAGCTTCGGCATGGCCTTCCAGATCGTGGACGACCTCCTCGACGTCACCGCCACCGATGAGGAGCTGGGCAAGCCCGCCGGCCACGACCTCGTGGAGGGCACCTACACGCTGCCGGTCATCCGCACGCTGGAGGCGGGCGGCGACGCCGCCCAGCACCTCGAGGCACTGCTGGGCCGGCTCCGTCCCATCGACGGCTCGTTCGAACCGGTCGACGATCCCGCCACCCTGGCCGAGGCCCGCGAGCTGTTGCGCGGCGGGCCGGCGGTGCAGGCGTCGCTCGACACCGCCCGGCGCTACGTCGAGGACGGCCAGGTGGCCCTGGCCCCCTACGCCGGCACCGAGGCGGCGGGTGCGTTGCAGGCCGCGGCCGACCACCTCCTCGCCAGCGTCCGCGCCGCCGCCTGAGCCTCCCCGTCGTCGACCGCCCCCGACGACCATCGGGGCGCCGTGGCCCACGCTCGGGATGGACCTCAGTCGTCGGCGGAGACCCGGTCGAGGAAGGTGCGCACGCTCTCGTTGAACCGCCCGGCGGTCTCGAACATGAACCCGTGGGCGGCCCCGGTGATGATCACCAGCTCCGAATCGGGGATCAGGTCGTCGAGCAGCTCGGAGTCGCCGATGGGGGTCAAGATGTCCTGGCTGCCCACCAGCACCAGGGTGGGGGCCTCGATCGAGGTGAGCTCGAAGCGGAGCTTGTCGTCGAGGGCCAAGATGGCGTCGATCTGGGCGGTGAAGGCCTCGGGCGACACCTGCAGGGCCAACGGTCCGAGCACCCCGACCACGGGCCACAGGCGGAAGCGGGACCGCGGGCCCATCAGCCAACGCGCCGCGGTGTCCACCAGCGCCCGCATGCCCTTGGTGCGGGCCACCTCGCCCCACTCGGCCAGCAGCTCGCGACGCCACGGCAGGTGCTGGCACCCGGTGCAGGCCAGGACCAGCGAGCGCACCCGTCGTCGGTGGCGCACCCCCAGGATCTGGGCGATGACCCCGCCCATCGAGGCCCCCATGACGTGGGCCGACTCGATGCCCAGGTCGTCGAGCACGGCCACCGCGTCGTCGGCCATGACCTCGAGGTCGTAGGGCCCGGGGGGGACGTCGCTGCGGCCCACCCCCCGGTTGTCGAAGACGATGCCGCGGTACCGGTCCGAGAGCATGCGGCGCTGCCGCATCCAGCCCCGGCTGTCGGCCCCGAGACCCTGCACCAACAGCACCGGCGGGCCGTCGTCGGGACCGAAGGTGTCGTAGTGGATGCGGGTCCCGTCGTGGGCCGAGACGGTGGGCACGAGCCGAGTGTAGGGACCGGGCTCAGGCGGCCGGGGCCGCGCCACTCGAAGGGGTCGAGGGGCCCGACCTGGTCCAGGCCGTCTCCCCCCATTCGTGCACGTGGCGCACCACGTCGCGGGTGGCGTGCTCGGGCACGACACCGAGGCGGCCCTCGACCCCACCACCGTCCGCCAGGCGCCCCTTGACCAGGAGCTCGATGACATGATCGGGCAGGGGGGCGCTGGAGAGCTCGGTGGTGAGCTTGGCCGCCTGCCACCCCAACCCGCACACGGGGACCGGGACGCGTCCCCCCATGCGCACGGCGTCCCAGGCGCTGACCTCCCCGGCGGCGACCACGTTGACGGGCCCGTCGACGTCGCCGCGGAGGACGGCCGCCACCAGGGCCAGGGCGGCGTCTTCGCGGTGGACCACGCAGAAGGCACCACCACCGAAGGCAGGGACGGGGACCGCCGGGAGGCGCAGGAGACGACCCAGCGGGCTCGGGAAGTGCGGTCCGAGCACCGGCGCGAAGCGCACCAGGGCGGCGGGGACGTCGGCCCGCAGGGCGCCGGTGGCGACGACCCGCTCGGCGTGCAGGAGCGACTGGCCGAACGGCGACGTGGGCGCCGGCGGGGCGGACTCGTCGGGGCGCTCGGGGGCGTGGCGGCCGCGGCCGTACACCTCGATGCCGGAGCGCATCACGATGTGGCGCAGGGACCCGCCCTCGCGGGCGGCGTCGACCGCGGCCACGGTGCCGGCCGCGGTGCGGGCCGTGGCCGAACGGGGGCTGGAGCGGGCGTTGGGCTCGTAGACCCCCATGTGCAGGAGGACCTCGGGTTCGAACGCGGCCAGCACCTCGACCATGCGGGACCGGTTGCGCGGGTCGACCCGGTGGAAGTGGCTGCGCTCGAGGTGGCGGCGCGGGGGCTCGACGTCGACCCCGACGATCTCGGTGATCTCGTCGTGGGTCTCGAGCAGGGTGGCCACGCGGGTGCCCAGCTCTCCTCCCATGCCGGTGATGGCGACCCTCATGGCGACCTCTACAGGTTCTTCTCGTACACCAGGCGCAGACCGTGCAGGGTGAGCCAGGGCTCAGTGTGCTGGATGCGCTCGGAGTGGGGGGTGATGAGCTCGGCCAGGCCCCCGGTGGCGACGACCGTGCACGGCCCGAGCTCGTCCTCGATGCGGGCGCAGAGCCCGTCGACCTGGGCCGCGAACCCGAACACGGCGCCCGACTGGATGGACTCGACGGTGGACTTGCCGAGCACGGTGCGGGGCGCCTTGAGCTCCACCGCCCGCAGGGCGGCCGCCCGGCCGACGAGGGCGTCCATGGAGATCTCGATGCCCGGGGCGATGGCGCCACCGAGGTACTCGCCGTTGGCCGACACCGCGTCGCAGGTGGTGGCGGTGCCGAAGTCGGCCACGATGGTCGGGCCCCCGTACATGGCGTAGGCGGCCACCGCGTTGGCGATGCGATCGGCGCCCACCTCCTTGGGGTTCTCGTAGACGATGGCGATGCCGGTGCGAACACCCGGCTCGATGACGACGGGGTCGAAGTCGAGGTGGCGGGCGGCGAGGTCGCGGATGGCGGCGGTGACCCGGGGCACGCCGGACGAGACGGCGATGCCCTCGATGTCGGCGAACGAGGCCCGCCGCAGGGCGAGGAAGCCCTGGAGCAGCACGGCCATCTCGTCGGAGGTGCGGGTGGATGCCGTGGAGATGCGCCAGTGGTCGAGGAGGCCGTCGTCGGGCTGGCGGTCGTCGGCGACGGGCTCGCCGTCGTGCTCGTAGAGACCGACCACGGTCTGGGTGTTGCCGGCATCCACGACGAGCAGCACGGGCGTCCTTTCGGCGACGGGTCAGGCGGGGTCGAGGTCGAGGCCGATGTCGAGCACCGGCGCGGCGTTGGTGAGCCCGCCCACGGAGATGCAGTCGACGCCGGTCGCGGCGTAGGAAGCGACGGTGTCGAGGGTGACCCCGCCGGAGACCTCGAGCAGGGGCCGCCGGGGGGCGCCGGCCGCTTCGGCCACGCAGGCGCGCACCTCGTCGGGGGTCATGTTGTCGAGGAGCAGCGCGTCGGCCCCGGCGCCGAGGGCCTCGCGCACCTGGTCGAGGCGATCGCACTCGACGTGCACGGTGCGCGCCGGCCACATGGCCCGGGCCCGGCCGACGGCCTCGACGATGCCGAACAGGGCGATGTGGTTGTCCTTCAACAGGATCCAGTCCGACAGGTTCCCGCGGTGGTTGGCCCCGCCTCCGGCGCGCACGGCGGCCTTCTCGAGGCTGCGCAGGCCGGGTGTGGTCTTGCGGGTGTCCCAGATGCGGGCGTGGCCCCCTCCGGCCGCGGCGGCATCGACGAAGGCCCGGGTGCGGGTGGCGATGCCGGACAGGTGGCCCAGGAAGTTGAGGGCGGTGCGCTCGGCGGTGAGGATCGGCGCCAGTGGGCCGGTCACCGTGGCCAGCACCGCGCCGGGCTCGACCGCGTCGCCGTCGTCGACCTGCCAGCTGAGCGCCACCTGGTCGTCGACGGCGGCGAAGGTCTCGTCGGCGCAGGCCCGGCCGGCCACGACGCCGGGTTGGCGGGCCACGAAGGCCGCCTCGGCGACGAGGTCCTCGGGCAGCAACGCCGAGGTGAGGTCGCCCAGGGGGGTGAGGTCCTCGGCCAGGGCGCGAGCCACGGCGTCGACGACGGCCCCGCGGGGTGGCTGCACGGCCCTGGTCATCTGCTCAGCCTGCCTCGCCGGACGGCCCGGCGGGTAATCCCCCGCCGAGCACCAGCCGCCGCCGGAAGGCGGGGTCGGCGGCGGGGTGGTCGCTGCGGGTGTGGGCACCCCGGCTCTCGAGGCGGGCCTCGGCCGCGTCGAGCAGGGCGGCGGCGTTGACGGCCAGGTTGGCCAGCTCCCAGGTCGACGGGTCGGCGCCCCTCGCCGCCACGGCGGTGACCTCGGCCACGACCAGGTCGGTGTCGGCCAGGGAATCGGCGGAGCGCAGCACCCCGGCGCCCGTGGTCATCGCCCGCTGCAGGCGATCGCGGGCCGCGGCCACCTCGGCGGGCGACGGGGCGTCGCCGGACGCCACCCGGGGGAGGCGACCGGGTGGGGTCCAGTCCCGCAGGACGCTGGCCCCGATGGCGTCGGGACCGGTCGTCTCGAGCACACCCCGCATGGCGCCCGTCGCCCGGGGCCCGTCGACCCCCCGTTCGACCGCCTCGACGACCCGGGCGCCGAACACCATCCCCTCCAACAACGAGTTGGACGCGAGCCGGTTGGCGCCGTGCACCCCCGAGCAGGCCGCTTCGCCCGCCGACCACAGGCCGGGGAGGCTCGACGCACCGTCGAGATCGGTGACGATGCCCCCGCACAGGTAGTGCGCCGCCGGGGCGATGGGGAGCCAGTCGACGGTGGGGTCGAGGCCGGCCTCGGCCAACGACGTCATGATCGTGGGGAACCGGGCGGCGAAGTCCTCGAGGCCGGTGGCGTCGAGCCAGCAGTGGTCGACGCCGAGGTCGAGCATGCGCCGGGTCATCGCCCGCGACACCTCGTCGCGAGGCAGCAGCTCGTCGACGAACCGCGCGCCGGTCGTGTCGCGCAGCAGGGCCCCGTGACCCCGCAGGGCTTCGCTCAGCAGCGGTCGGGGCATGCGCGGGTGGTGCAGGGCGGTGGGGTGGAACTGCACGAACTCCACGTCGGCCACTGCGACGCCGGCGCGCAGGGCCATGGCGACGCCGTCGCCCGTGGCCTCGAGGGGGTTGGTGGTCACCGAGAAGACCTGACCGGCTCCCCCGGTGGCCAACAGCACGTGGCGGGCCCTCACGTCGACCGTGCGGCCGTCGGCGGTGACCGCCCGCACCCCGGCCGCGCGGCCGCCGTCGATCAACAGGTCGAGGGCGAAGGCGTGCTCGTGCACCGCGGCGGCCGTGCGCTGCACGGCCTCCACCAGCGCCCGCTCGATCTCGGCGCCGGTGGCGGCTCCACCGGCGTGCACGATGCGGGGCAGGGTGTGCCCGCCCTCGCGGGCCAGCTGCAGCTCCCCGTGGGCGTCGCGGTCGAACATGGCGCCCAGGGCGATGAGGTCCTGCACCCGTCCGGGGCCTTCGTCGACGAGCACCCGCACCGCCTCGACCTCGCACAGGCCGGCGCCGGCGGAGAGGGTGTCGGCGAGGTGCAGGTCGGTGGAGTCGGGGTCCTCGGCCAGCACGGCGGCCACGCCGCCCTGGGCCCAGCGGGTGGTCGACTGCTCGAGCTCGCCCTTGGTGAGCACACCCACCCGGAGCCCGTGGATGTCGGCTGCCCGCACGGCGGCCGACAGGCCGGCCACGCCAGAGCCGACGACGAGCAGATCGACCTCGCGGAGCGTCTCGTCGCCGTCGTCGCTCACCGGGAGCACGCCCCCGGCCGGGGTGTCGACCGGTGCATGGGTGTGGAGCGGGCCGTCAGGCCCGCACACCGACCTCGAGGGCGGCGAGCTCCACGGCCGCGTCCTCGTCGACCGGACGGTTCGACGAGTCGACGTGCACGACACGGGGCTCATAGGCGTCGAGCTCGGCGTCGGCGTAGTCGGCGTAGGTGATCACGATGATGCGGTCGCCCGGCTGCACGAGGCGGGCGGCGGCACCGTTGAGGCACACGTCGCCGGAACCGCCGGGGATGGCGTAGGTCTCGAAGCGGGCGCCGTTGTCGATGTCGACGACGTGGACCTGTTCCCACTCCTTGATGTCGGCCAGCTCCATGAGGCGGGTGTCGAGGGTGATCGACCCGACGTAGTGCAGGTTGGCGTCGGTCACGCGCGCCCGGTGGATCTTGGACTTCATCATGCGGCGGTTCACTGGAGCTCCTGGAGGTCTCGACGCCGGTTGCGGTCGCCGTACGGGGGGAGGAGAAACACGGCCGTCAGGGGACGGTCACACCCACGTTATCGAGCAGGCGCGTCGATCCGAAAGCGGCCGCCACCAACAACCGGATCTCGGCGTCTCGCGCCAGGGCCCGCAGCGGCTCGAGCGTGGCCGCGTCGACCACCGTGGCGTAGTCGAGCCGGGCGAGGGGCTCGTCGCCGATGATCTCGGCCATGTGGGCGGCCACCGCCTCCCCGTCGTGCTCGCCGACCGCGATCATGGTGGCTCCGGCCCGCAGCGCCCGGTGCAGCACGCCGGCCGCCTCGCGCTGCTCCCCCGACAGGTGGACGTTGCGGCTCGACAGGGCCAAGCCGTCCGGCTCGCGCACGATGGGGCACCCGACCACCGTCACCGGTTGGTCGAGGTCGGCCACCATGCGGCCCACCACCGCCAGCTGCTGGTAGTCCTTCTCGCCGAAGTAGGCGTGGCAGGGCCCGACCAGGTTGAACAGCTTGGTGACCACGGTGCAGACGCCGTCGAAGTGGGTGGGCCGGGCCGCCCCTTCCATGGTGGAGGTGAGGGCGGCGACGTGCACGGCGGTGAAGACGGACCCCGGGTACATCTCCTGAGGGGACGGCGTGAAGACCACGTCGACCCCGGCCGTCTCGGCCAGCTCCAGGTCGCGCTGGCGCGGCCGCGGATAGGACTCGAGGTCCTCGTCGGCCCCGAACTGCAACGGGTTCACGAAGATGCTGAGCACGACGACGTCGCAGTCGGCCGTCGCGGCCCCGACGAGCGACAGGTGCCCCTCGTGGAGCGCTCCCATGGTGGGGACGAACCCGACGCTGCGGCCGGCCATCCGCACGGCATCGAGATGGTGCCGCAACTCGTCCTTGGTGCTCACCAGCTGCATCGGGCCACTCTCCCCCGACGACGACCGACGGTCCAGTTGGTGCGAGCGGTCACGGGCGGGACGCGTCGTCGTCACGGGCGTCGACCAACCGACGCACGGCACGCACCATGGCGTCGTAGGCCTCGAGCTCGTCGGGGGCGAGGGCGGCCCGGTGGCGCTCGATGGTGGCCCAGTCGCCTCGAGCGGCCGGGCCGGTGAGCGCGCCCGCCGGACCCAACTCGGCCACGTTGTCGACGGTGGCCCGCACGAGGTCGAGATAGGCCGCGAGGGGCACCCCGGCACCGGCGCCGACCCGTTCGACCTGTCCGAGCAGCGCGACCAGATGGTTGGAGGCGATGGCGGCGGCGGCGTGGTAGGCGGCCCGGGCGTCGTCGTCCACCCGGAACGATCTGCCGCCGAGGTCGGCCGCCGCCCGCTCGACCAGGGCGAGCGCGCCCGGCGGGTCTCCGGCGACCGCGAACCAGGCCCCGGCCGCCAGGCGTCGCGCTCCGAGCGCGGCGTCGGGCAGGGCGACGAGGGGGTGCAGCGCGCCCCGCCGGGGGTGCGCGCCCAGCACGTCGAGGCCTCGCGATCCGGCCAGGTGGACGACCACGGTCTCCGGCTCGGGCGCCACCGCGGCGGCGACCTCGTCGATCAGGGCATCGGGGGTGGCCACCACCAGCAGGTCGACGCCGCTCGCGGCCGTCGTCACGTCGTCCCCCCGTCGCCGGGCCGGCAGGACCTGCCAGCCCGCCGCCCCCAGCGCCACCTCGAGCGCACCACCCGCTCGGCCCGGGCCGATGACGCGCAGCGACGGCACCGTCGCCTCAGGCGGGGGCGGTGTCGAGGCCGCCGACCAGCTCCACGCGACCCTCGGCCCGGTCGGTCCAGTCCGCGCCGGCGACGTCGGGAGCGATGTCGGCCAACGGGGCCATGACGAAACGACGGCGACGCATCCGGGGGTGCGGGATCTGCAGGTCCGGCTCGTCGATCTCGACGCCTTCGATCCAGAGGATGTCGACGTCGAGGGTGCGCGGGCCCCACCGCTCGACCCGCACCCGATCGGCGGCGGACTCCAGCCGGTGACAGACGCCGAGGAGCTCTCGGGGGCTGAGCGCGGTGTCGAGCTCGACCACCAGGTTCAGGTAGGGCTGCTGTCCGCCCGGGCCGCCCATCGGCTCCGTGCGGTACACCGGCGAGACGGCCACCACGCCGGTCAGCGACCCCACCGCCTCTCGCAGCAGGGCCCACTGCTCTCCGAGGTTCGACCCGAGGCCGAGGAAGGCGCGTGCCATCTATCGACCCCGTGTGATGCGCACACCGGAGGTGGCCATCACCTGGGGGACCGGGGGGCGTTGCTTGCGCACGCTGACCGTGACCTCGAGGGCCCGCAGATCGGCGAGCACGACCTCGGCCAGGCGCTGGGCCAGGCGTTCGAGGAGAGTGAACTCCTCGCCGGTGATCACCGACTCGACGGCGGCGGCCAGGGCCCCGTAGTCGAGGGTGTCGTCCAACTCGTCGGACGCTCCGGCGGCGGCCAGGTCGGCCACCACGTCGAGGTCGACCTCGAGGGGCTGGCGGCGCTGCTTCTCCTCGGGAAGGGCGCCGCAGATGCCGCTGGCCACGAGGCCGCGCAGCTCGATGCGATCAGTGGGGGCCATCATGTCCTTCGCAGAGGTGCGCGTGTCGTCACCCGGGGGGAGCGGGCAGCGTACCGGCCACCGCGACCAGCTCACGACCGACGGGCCCGAGCTGGCGGCTGGTGAGGCGCTCGACGACGGTGACGGTGGCGGGCGCGGTGTCGAGCAGCCCCGTCCACAGCAGGTACCCGGCGATCAGCCCGCAGACCTTGTCGCCCAGCTCGTCGCCGTGGACGAGCACCTTGGCCCCGGCCGCGAGCAGGCCCTGGACCTCGGTGAAGAGCCGGCGCTCGTAGCCCGCCAGGTCCTCGTCGTCGTAGGGCCGATGCCGCCACACGACGCCGAGCTCGTCGTAGTTGTGCAGGTTGTGGGGGGCGCCGATGGTGGAGATCACGACGGTGAACCCCTGCTCACGGACCCAGATGATCTCTTCCTGGCGGCGCACCTTGCGATGGTTCGCGCCGTAGCCGCCGGGCCGCTCGCAGATGGCGAGACGGTCGGCGATCACCCAGTGGAAGTTACGAGGGCGGATGCCCTGGGCCCATTTGCCCTTGCTGGCCACCCGGTCATGCTGCCACGACTCGGGCCGCCTGGACGGCGGCGCTCACGTCGTGGGCTCGGACCATGCGCGCGCCACGATGCATGCACCACACCTCGGTGGCCAGCGATCCGGCCAGCCGATCGTCCGGCGGGACGATCTCGTCGACCCCGTCGGAGGCGGCCAACAGCCGCCCGATGGTGGCCTTGCGGCTGGTGCCCACGAGCACCGGCCAGCCGAGGGCCACGACGTCGTCGAGGTGGGCCATCAAGGTGAGGTTGTGCTCGGCGGTCTTGCCGAAGCCGAACCCGGGATCGACCCAGACCTCGTCGATGCCGGCCTTCGCCGCCTGGCGAGCCTGTGCCTCGAGGAAGGCGCACACCTCACCGACGACGTCGTCGTAGAGGGGCTCCTGTTGCATGGTGCCGGGCTCGCCGAGCATGTGCATGGCCACCCAACCCACACCGCAGTCGGCCGCGACAGGCCACAGCGAGGCAGACACGTCGTTGACCAGGGTGGCACCGGCGGCCACCGCCGCCCGGGCCACCTCGGGCTTGCGGGTGTCGATGCTGACCCGTCCGTGCTCGCTGAGGGCCTCGACGACCGGCAGGACCCGGCGCAGCTCCTCGGCGGCGTCGACCGGAGACGCCCCCGGGCGGGTGCTCTCGCCGCCGACGTCGATCACCGATGCCCCTTCGGCCAACAGCGCCCGACCGTGGGCCACGGCCGCCTGGGCATCGAGGAAGAGGCCGCCGTCGCTGAAGGAGTCGGGCGTGACGTTGACGATGCCCATCACCTGGGGGATCACGGCGAGCGGTCAGCTGCGTTCGATGTAGCGCATGGCCTCGAAGCGGGTGGCCGTGCTGTCGCGGAACAACCCCCGGACCGCCGAGGTCACGGTGGACGAACCCGGCTTCTTCACGCCGCGCATCGACATGCACAGGTGCTCGGCCTCGACCACGACCAGCACGCCCCGCGGTTGCAGGGTGCGCTCGATCTCGTCGGCGATCTGGGCGGTGAGTCGCTCCTGCACCTGCGGTCGCTTGGCGTAGGCGTCGACCAGACGAGCCAGCTTGGACAGACCGGTGACCCGCCCGTCCTCATTGGGGATGTAGGCCACGTGGGCCTTGCCGATGAAGGGCACCAGGTGGTGCTCGCACATCGAGGTGAGGGCGATGTCGCGGACCATCACCATCTCGTCGTGCTCGGCCTCGAACACCACCTTGAGGTGCGAGTCCGGCTCTTCGCGGAGGCCGGCGAAGACCTCGCTGTACATGCGAGCGACGCGACCCGGCGTGTTCTGGAGGCCGTCGCGGTCGGGGTCCTCGCCGATGGCGAGGAGGATCTCGCGGACAGCTGCCTCGATGCGGGGGAGGTCCACGGGGGGCAGTGTCTCATGGGGCGGGCGGTCGGGGACCGGTCGAGACGGCCGGACCAGCTCGGGTTCGTCGAAGGGGGGCACGCCGGACGACGCTAGATCCTCGGACAAGGCCTCCGGCCCGCTCAGCAGCTGATCGGTCATGGGTTCGGCTCCCGAGGAGGTGGGGAGCCGGCCTGGTACCGGCTCACCTGCGGAGTTGAAGCACCGCGTGTGCCCTGTTCATTCCCGGGGCGGGACCGGGACCGTTCGTCGGCGGGCGGCTCGTCGGGGTCGATGGCCTGCGCCCCGGCGAGCACGTCGGCCAGCTCGGGGTCGCCGAGCGTCTCGTGCTCGACGAGCGCGTCGGCCAGCCGGTCGAGGGTGCGACGGTGCAGCGTGAGGATCTCGCGCGCCTCGGTGCGGGCCGTGCCCACCAGACGGGCCACCTCGGCGTCGATGGTGGCGGCGACGTCGTCGCTGTAGTCGGGCTCGCCCTGCACTTCGCGACCGAGGAAGGGCTCGCCGTGGCGGTGCCCGAGCTGCTGGGGACCGATGGCGTCGCTCATGCCGAACTGCGTGACCATGGCCCGGGCGATGCGGGTGGCCCGTTCGATGTCGTCGGCGGCACCGGTGGTGGGATCACCGAAGATCATCTCCTCGGCGGTGCGCCCGCCGAGCAGCATCGCCATGGAGTCGACCAGCTCGGCCCGGGTGTGCAGCACCCGGTCCTCGGTGGGCAGGGCGAGGGTCCAGCCCAGGGCCCGACCCCGGGCGATGATCGAGATCTTGTGGATGGGGTCGGTGTTGGGCAACACGTGGCCCACCAGGGCGTGACCCGCCTCGTGGTAGGCGATGACGCGCTTCTCGCGGTCGGACATCACCCGGCTCTTGCGTTCGGGGCCGGCGAGGAGGCGGTCGATGGCCTCCTCGCACTCCTTCATGGAGACGCCCTCGTGGCGGCGCCGGGCGGCGAGGAGCGCGGCCTCGTTCAACATGTTGGCCAGGTCGGCACCGGTGAAGCCGGGCGTGCGCCGAGCCAGGACGCCGAGATCGACGTCGTCGCCGAGGGGCTTGCCGCGGGCATGGACCTCGAGGATGGCCCGGCGCCCGTCGAGGTCGGGCTGGTCGACCACGATCTGACGGTCGAACCGGCCCGGGCGCAGCAGGGCGGGATCGAGGATGTCGGGACGGTTGGTGGCGGCGATGAGGATGACGCCCGAGGTGGCGTCGAAGCCGTCCATCTCGACGAGGAGCTGGTTGAGCGTCTGCTCGCGCTCGTCGTGGCCACCGCCGAGCCCGGCCCCTCGGTGACGGCCGACAGCATCGATCTCGTCGACGAAGATGATGGCCGGGGCATCGTTCTTGGCCTGCTCGAAGAGGTCGCGCACCCGGCTGGCGCCGACGCCCACGAACATCTCGACGAAGTCGGAGCCGGAGATGGAGAAGAACGGGGCACCTGCCTCGCCGGCCACGGCGCGGGCCAGGAGCGTCTTGCCCGTGCCCGGGGGCCCGAAGAGCAGCACCCCCTTGGGGATCTTGGCGCCGAGGGCCTGGAAGCGTTCGGGCTCGGCGAGGAAGTCGCGGATCTCGGCCAGCTCCTCGATGGCCTCGGCACAGCCGGCCACGTCGGCGAAGGTGACCTCGGGCGTCTCCTTGCCGGACGTCTTGGCCTTGGTGCGGCTGAACGAGCCGAGACGGCCACCGCCTTGCATGTTGCTGATGAGCCACAGGAAGGCCCCCACCAACAGCACCACCGGCAGCAGCTGGAACAGCAGCTGGGTCCAGATCGACTCGGACTGGTTGTTGGTCTCGATCTCCACGTCGCCGTCGACCAGGGCGGTGGTGATCGCCTCGCCGTACTCGCGGGGGTAGCTGACCTCGTACTCGGTGCCGTCCTCGAGCTCGCCCTTGACCGCGTTGTCGCGGTCCATGACCTCGGCAGTGGCCACCTCGCCGGCCGCGATGCGCCGCTCGAACTCGCTGAGGTCGAGCTCGGTGCGGTCCGTACCGCTGCGGGCCCGCACCACCAGCACCGCCACCACCACCAGGGCGACGGCCACCACCACCAACAGCCACTTGCGAGTGGTGGGGGAGATCTGGGACGGACGTGGCAGCTTCACGGTGACCGCGAGGCTACCGACCCCATGTCCCGGGACAACTCTCGGGCGGCCGATCCGGCCTCGGGGTCAGGGCCCGACGTAGGTCCGCACGTCGCGCAGCTCGCGATAGCGCTCGTCGATGTCGAGGCCGTAGCCGACCAAGAAGGTGTTGGGGAGGCGGAAGCCGACGTAACGCAGGTCGGGCTCGACCTTCTGCTGGCCGTCCTTCACGATCAGGGTGCACACCTCGAGGGTGGCCGGGTTCCTCGAGGCCAGGTTCTTCAACAGGTAGTTGAGGGTGAGACCGCTGTCGACGATGTCCTCGACGACGAGGACATCGCGACCGGAGAGGTCGATGTCGAGGTCCTTGACGATGCGCACCACGCCGCTGGTCTTGGTGGCGCTCCCGTAGGACGAGACGGCCATGAAGTCCATCTCCACGGGCAGCTCGATGTGGCGGGCCAGGTCGGCCATGAACATCACTGCGCCCTTGAGCACCCCCACCAGCAGGGGCCGGCGGCCCTCGTAGTCGGTGCTGATCTCGGCGCCGAGCTCGGCCAGGCGCCGGACGAGCTCGTCCTCGGAGACCACCACCTCACCGAGGTCGGGGTCGGTGGCATGGCGATCGACACCGGGGGAGTCGGGAGCATCAGGCACGAACGGCGAACGTAGCGCACCCCGGCCGCGCCGAAGGCCGAAGGCCGAAGGCAGGCGTCAGACGCCGCCGTGGCCCTCCGGCGCGTCGAGGCGCAGCCGTCGCTGCGTGCGAGCGACCCGCCATCCGCCTCCGACGTCGGTCGCCCGGTTCTCGCCGCGAGCCACGGCCATCACCCGCTCCACGGTGGCGGCGTCGGGCGGGTGCCCCTCCGCGCTGGTCGTGCGCAACCAACGGCGCAGGGCCTCGACGGCCACGGGCACCGGAGCCCGACGCAGGGCGACGGCATCGGTGGGATCGACGCCGGCGGCCTCGTCGCCCAGGTGATCGGCGACCGTGCGCAACACGTCGGCCTGGCGGGCCAGCAGCGGCACCGGATCGCGCCCGCCGATGTCGGCCATGAGGGGCAACAGCTCGTGGCGCACCCGGTTGCGCACGAACGCGGGGTCGGTGTTGCTGGGGTCGTGCACCGGGTCGAGGCCGAGCGCGGCGCACAGCGCATGGGTGTCCGCCCGACGCAGGGCCAGGATCGGGTGACGGGGCCCGGGTCGCATCCCGGCCAACCCGTCGAGGGCGGCGCCCCGCAGGAGGTTCACCAGCACCGTCTCGGCCTGGTCGTCCGCGGTGTGGCCGAGCGCGGCGCGCGATCCCAGCACGGCGTGGCGGGCCGCCCGGGCCCGGGCCTCGAGGTTGGACCCCGGCGCCACCTCCACTCGCTCGGCGCGGAAGCCCGCCCCGAGGCGGCGGGCGGCGTCGGCCACCACGTCCGCCTCCGTGTCCGATCCGGACCGCAGCCCGTGGTCGACATGCACCGCGGTCACCACGCAGCCCGCCCGCACGGCCAGGGCCAGCAGGGCGAGCGAGTCGGCTCCCCCCGACACCCCGCAGCACAGCTCGGCGCCCGGCGGCGGGAACCGGCAACGCCCGAGCAGCGCGTCGAGGGAGGGATCGGGCTGGAGCAGACCGGCGGCCATGGCGCCGACGCCTCGTCAGCCGACGGCCGAGAGGCGGTCGCCCACCCGATCGATCCAGAGCTGCGGTTCGCGGATCTCGGCCCGGCTGGGGAGGTTGCCCGGATCGTCCCAGGCCCGGTGCAACAGCTCGGGGCCACCCCGGCGCTCGACGGCCTCGATGAAGGCCTCCCCCTCGGCGTACTGGTTGAGCTTGGCCTCGAGCCCGATGATCTGCTGGAGCAGCTTGGCCAGCCCCGACGCCGACTGGCGGCGCTGGCGGAGGGCGCGCCCGAAGCGGTCGGCGCTGGGGACCAGGCCCTGTCCCGCGCGGTCCATGGTGATGTCACCGTGGCCCTCGAGCAGGCTCATGAGACCGGTGACCTGGTCGAGCACGGCCCGCTGCTCGGGCCCGGCCAACAGCGTGGCGATGCCACCGTCGGCGAGCGGGTTGCGCCCGGCGCGCAGCGACTCGGTGAGCTGCCCGAGGGCGTCGAAGAGGCGCTGGGGGTCGGGCTCGACCGCCTCGAGGGTCTGGTGGACCAACCCGATGAAGTGCTCGCGCAACCAGGGGACGCCCGTGAACTGGGCCCGGTGGGTCACCTCGTGCAGGGCCAACCACAACCGGAACTCACCGGGCGGGAAGGCGAACTGCTTCTCGATCGACAGCACGTTGGGGCCCACGTAGTACACGAGGTCCTGTTCGTGGGGGTTCTCCTCCTCGATGACCAACAGGTCGTACTGGCCCAGCACCCGGGTGCTCATCCAACCGAGCATCATGCCCAGCTCGGCCCCGGCGAGACGGGTGGTGACCGGGGCGAGGGGCGAGGAGTCGACCCGTTCGCCGAAGCGGTCGAGGAGGGGCCGCAGCAGCCGCTGGAACGAGGCCAGGTTGGCCCGCACCCACCCCGGTCGGTCGGTCACCCGGGCGCGAGCGGGACCGGCCAGGGACCGCAGGCCGGTCTCGGCCTCGACCAGTTCCTCGGCCTGGGCCGTGAAGCGGGCGAAGTCCGGGGCCAGCGAGTCGTGGTGGTAGGAGAGGGCGAAGGGCTCACGGCCGGCGACGCGGACGGCGACCTTCTCGGCGAAGGCCCAGTCGACTGCTCCGGCCATCGTCGCCTCAGCGCTTGGGGTAGCGGGGGACGACGACCTTGTAGACGTACATGCCGATGATGCCGACGACGAGGAGGATGGCCGGCACGACGAGAGCGACGCCGATCCAGTAGGACCAGACCACGGACAGGAGTTCCATGAGGATCGATCCTAGGGCCTGGGGCGGCGAACTCAGAAGGCGGCGCGGTCGTCGTCGTCGTCGGTGGCTTCGTCGCCGCCGAACGACAGCAGCGTCTTGGAGATCCGCAGCCGCAGCGACTCGGGCACCGGCTCGGTGGCCTTGGTGGAGATGACCATGCGCAGCTCGGCCTCGAAGTCGAAGACCTCCACGCACGGGTTGCAGCCCTCGAGGTGGGAGGCGATGGCGGTGCGCTTGGCCTCGGTGAGCTCGCCGTCGAGGAACGTGTAGATCTCCGCGAGGGCTTCCTCGCAGTCGGTGGGCCGGTCGTCGTGGTGGTGGTGGTCGGCCATGTCCGTCATTCGTCGTCGGTGCGGGACGAACCGGTGTGCGCCGGTTCGCGGTCGTCCGTCGGGGCGGTGTCGTCGACACTGGGCCGACGACCGGTGAGCCCACGTTCGAGGGCGAACTCGTACAACGCCTTCTGCAGCGACTTTCTTCCCCGGTGCAGGCGGCTCATGACGGTACCGATGGGGATGTCGAGGATCTCGGCGATCTCCTTGTAGGAGAACCCCTCGACGTCGGCCAGCAGCACGGCCAGGCGGAACTGCTCGGGGAGGGCCTCGATGGCGTCCTTCACCTCGGTGTCGGTGAACCAGTCCATGAGCTCGTCCTCGGCGCTGCGGCCGGCCTGAGCGGCCTCCAGCCCACCGAGGCGGCGGTAGAGGTAGAGGTCCTCGACCTCGTCCAGCTCGGTCTCGTCGGGCCGGCGCTTCTTGGAGCGGTACGAGTTGATGAACGTGTTGGTGAGGATGCGGTACAGCCAGGCCTTGAGGTTGGTGCCCTCCTGGAACCCGCCGAACCCTCGGTAGGCCTTGAGGTACGTCTCCTGCACCAGGTCCTCGGCATCGGAGGGGTTGCGCGTCATGCGCACAGCGGCCGCGTAGAGCGACGGCATGTACTCCATCGCCTGGTCCGCGAACGTCGCCTGGTCGGCCATCGATCCGTTCTAGCAGCGATCCGTGCCGACCACCCCTCGGCCGGGGCCGACCCGGCCGCCCCTCCGACGCCCGGCAGTGGCTAGCTTTCGGGTCCATGGGCCTGTGCCGCGACCTCGGTTACCGCCACCAGCCACCCAACGTCGTGCAGCGCCTGGTGCAGTCGGGCGCGTCCACCCGACCCGGGGCCTGGCTGTTCGCCCGGTTGCTGCCCCCGCTCGACCGTCTCACCCACCGCCTCACCCGGGGCCGCGCCAGCCTGCCGGGCGTGCTCGCCGGCCTCCCGGTGCTCACCGTCACCACGACCGGGCGGCGCAGCGGCCGACCCCGCAGCACGCCCCTCATCTCGGTGCCCCTCGACGACGACCTCACCCTGTTGGGCACCAACTTCGGGCAGCCCTCCACCCCGGCGTGGGTGCTCAACCTGGAGGCCGACCCCGAGGCCACCGTGGAGTACCGGCAGCGATCGGTCCGGGCACGGGCCCGGCCCGCCACCGACGACGAGCGCGAGCGGATCTGGGCCGCCTCGGCCGGCATCTACGGCGGCTACCGCGCCTACCAGGAGCGGGTCACCTCGAGGACGATCCGGCTCTTCGTGCTCGAACCGCTCGACGGCGGTGCGGGTGATGTCCCCGAGGGACCGACCCCGACGGGTTCGTGACCCGTCGACGGGTCCTCCTCTGCGAGCCCTACGCCACCGCATCGCACCGGGCGTGGGCCGAGGGGCTGGCCGCCCACAGCGGTCACGACGTCACCGTGGTCACGCATCCCGGCACGTCGTGGAAGTGGCGGATGCAGGGCGCGGCGCTGACCATGGCCGAACAGGTCGACGGGCACGTAGCCCTCCATGGCCGCCCCGACGTGCTCGTCGTGAGCGAGATGGTGCACGTGCCGGCCATGCTCGGGATGGCCCGGCGATCGCTCGCCGGCGTTCCCGTCGTCGTGTACTTCCACGAGAACCAGCTGACCTACCCCCCGCCCCGCGAGGGTCCCCCGGATCACACCTACGCCATGACCAACTGGCTGAGCATGGCCGCCGCCGACCGGGTGGTGTTCAACTCCGAGTTCCACCGCACGGAGGTCCTCGACGCCCTGCCGGACTTCCTGTCCCGCTTCCCGGATCGCCGCCACGACCACCGGTTGGACGAGGTGGCGGCTCGTTCGACGGTGGTGCCCATCGGCGTCGACGCCGAGCTGTTCGTCCTCCCCGACCGCCCGCCGGACCCCGACCGGGTGCCCTTGGTGCTCTGGAACCACCGTTGGGAGTACGACAAGGCTCCGGAGGACTTCTTCGCCGCGCTGCACGCGCTGGCCGACCAAGGGGTCGCCTTCGAGGTCGCCGTCGCCGGCGAGAGCTTCCGGGTGGTTCCTCCCGCCTTCGCCGAGGCGCGCGACCGGCTCGGGCCACGGATCGTGCACTTCGGCACCGCCGACCGGGCCGGCTACGTCGACCTCATCGGCCGGGCCGACGTGGTCGTGAGCACCGCCCGGCACGAGTTCTTCGGCATCGCGGTGGTGGAGGCCATGGCCGCCGGCGCGTCGGCGGTCCTCCCCCGGCGCCTCGCCTACCCCGAGCTCGTCCCCACCCCCGAGCCGTACCTCTACGACGACGAGGACGACCTGGTGCGGTCGTTGCGCACCGCCCTCACCGACCACGAGGGCCGCCGCGCCGCCGCCGGCGCGGCCCGGGCCCACGTCGCCCGCTTCGCCTGGCCCACCGTGGCCGCTACCTACGACGCCCTCGTCGACCAGCTGAGCGAGACGCCGGGGCCGACCACGTGAGGCACGGCTCGGGCCGCTCGGTCACGAGGGACCCCTTGCCCGGAGCGGGGGATCTGTTGGAGCCCGAGAGGAGAATCGAACTCCTGACCTGCTCATTACGAGTGAGCTGCTCTGCCGACTGAGCTACCCGGGCGGGTCCGACGATGGTAGCGCCCCGCCCCGGCGTCGGGACCAGCCCGTGGCGGGCGGACGACGACCGCCCCGCGGACGCTCCTCGACCGGCCTAGCGGGTGTCGAGGTTGCTGAGGCGGACGAACAGGGCCACCAGCTGGAGGCGCTCGTTGGGGTTGCGCACCAGTTCGTCGGCCAGCTCGGTGACGGCGTCGATGGCTGCCAGCGAAGCCTGGGGGCGGGCGGCGACGGTCAGCTCGTCGCGATACCGACGGGCCAGCTCGGTGAGGCCGGCACGGATCTCGTCGGTGCGATAGCGACGCTCCTCGCGCTTGTGGCGGGCCACCAGGTCGGCCCGCCCGGACCCCCGCTCTCCCCGGGCCTTGACCCGCTCCTCGAGCTCGGCCAGCTCGGCGGCCTGAGCCTCGGCCAGAGGGGCCATGGCGTCGGTGATCATGGCCAGCAGCTCGTCGGCCGCCTCCACCGCCCGACCACCGGTGCCGTCGAGGCGGTCGGGCACGGCGTGCCAGGCGCGGCGGCGCAGCGCCACGCGGTCGTCGGTGGCCAACAGCCGGGCCCGGCGCAGATCGCCCACCGCGGCGGCGGCCGCATCGGCGGCGCGCTCGGGGTCGACGCCCTCGGCCACCAGCCGCTCGGCCACGGCGGCGTCGTCCACGGCCGGAACGTCGATTCGCACGCAGCGGCTGGCGATGGTGACGAGGTCGGCGGTGAGCTGCTCGGCCAGCACCACGAAGACCGTGCCCGCCGGCGGTTCCTCGATCGACTTGAGCAGCTTGGGACCGGCTGACGTGACGAGGTGGAACTCGTCGAGGACCAGGACCTTGGGTCCGCCCTCGACCGAAGCCCGCCAGGCGGCGGCGATGATCTCGTCGGCCTGCTCCACCGAGATCGAGGCGCCCTTGCGTTCGATCACGGTGAGGTCGGGGTGGGCCTCGGCCAGGGCCAGGCGGGCGTGGCGGGCCGCGTCCGGGCCCACCCGGTCGCGTGAGAGCAGCGCGGCGGCGAAGGCGGCCGCCAGGGCCCGCTTGCCGCTGCCTCGGGGCCCCACCAGCAGGTAGGCGTGCACCGGGGCGTCGACCGCGGCCCGCAGCTCGGCCACGGTCGCGTCCTGGCCGACGACGTCGGCCCACAGGTCGACCCCCTCGGCCTCGGCGCTCAGCACGGGCTGCTCGGACAACGACGTCATGGGAGCAGTTGTAGCCGCTCGCGCACGACGGCCCGCACGGCGTGGTGGACCTCGTCGACGGGCCGGTCGCCGTCGAGGACCACCCAACGGTCGGGCCGGGCCTCGGCCTGGCGCAGGAAGCCGTCGAGGACCCGGGCGTGGAACTCGTCGCCGGCGGCCTCCATCCGATCGTGCTCGCCGCCGAGGCGCAGAACGGACACCGACGGGGGCACGACCAGCACGACCACGAGGTCGGGCCAGCACCCCGCAGTGGCCCACTGCGAGAGCGACTGGACCTCGTCGGGAGGCAGCCCCCGCCCATAGCCCTGGTAGGCGACGGACGAGCCCGCGTAGCGGTCGGTGACCACGTGGCGGCCGGCGGCCAGCGCCGGGCGCACGACCTCGGCCACGTGCTGGGCCCGGTCGGCGGCCATGAGCAACGCCTCGGCCCGGTCGTCGAGAGCGTGGGTGTCGGGTGACAGCATCAGCGCCCTCAGCTGGGCGCCGATGGCGGTGCCGCCGGGCTCACGGGTGAGCACCGCCCCCAGCGCGTCGGCGAGAAGGCGGGCCTGGGTGCTCTTGCCGCAGGCCTCGCCGCCCTCGAAGGCGATGAAGCGACCCTCCACGGGGGCGGTCACCGGTGACCGTGCCCGGAGGGGTGCGCAGACGACTGGGCCCGCGACGCCCGCTCACCGGCCCGCAGCGATGCCCACGCGGCCAGCCCGGCGCCGACGATGATGACCGCGGCCAGCCACAGGGCCAGCCGGACCCCCGGGACGGCCAGCTGCAGCCCGAGGACGTCGAGCTCGCCGCCGACCAAGGCCTCGGACAGACGACCGAGCACTGCGGCCAACAAGGGGCCGGCCACCATGGAGATGAGCACGCACAGCCGCACCAGGGTGGTGAGCGAGCTGAAGACCCGGCCCCGCAGGTCGTCGGGCACGTTCTGGTGCAGCAGCGAGAAGCCGAGCACGTAGACCGGCCCGACGCAGACCCCCATGAGCGCCACGAAGCCGGCGGCCACCCACAGCCCCGACGACGAGGCGGCGGCGAACAGCGCCACCCCGGCGAAGACCAGTGCGGCGGTGAACACCCGGGCCTGGGGCAGTCGCTTCTGCAACATCGAGACGCCGACGGCCCCGACCGCCACCCCGACCCCCAGCGCGGTGGTGAACACGCCGTAGCCGGCCACCCCCGCGTCGAGCACGTCGGTGGAGAAGACGGCACCGAGGGGGATGAGCATGCCGCCGCCGATGAGCCCGGTGGCCAGACCCAGGTTCACCGCGCGGATGGTGTGGTTGGCGGCGATCTCGCGCCAGCCCTCGGCGAGGTCGGCGAGGGTCTCCTTGAGAGCGGCGCCCACGGCCCGCTCGGCCTGCACCGCGTCGGCCGCGTCGAGGGGCCGGTTCGAGGAACGACGGCCACCCAACGGGAGTCGGCTGATCATCCAGGCGGCCACCAGCAGGGCCAGCACGTCGACGTAGAAGGCCAGGGCCATCTGGTTGTTCTCGAGAAAGGCCAGACCGGGGATGGCGCCCACCCACACCGAGACACCGGCGAGCAGGGCGAAGAGGGCCGACGCGAACGGGAACGTGCCATAGGCGGCGGCGAGCGACAACGAGTTGGCCGTGGTGAGGTGGTCGTGGGGGACGAGGTTGGGCACCTCGGCCTCCTTGGCGGGCGACCAGAGCAGGGTCATCACCTCGAGCGCGAGGGAGGCCACGACCAACATGAGCACGCTGTCGACGAACGGCAACAGCCCCACGATGACCGCTCGCCCGAGGTTGCAGACGACCATCACCTTCTTGCGGTCCCACCGATCGACCAGCACCCCGGCGATGGGGCCGAAGACGAAGCCGGGCACGATGCGGGCCGCCATCACCAGCGACACCGCCCCGGCACCGGCCCCACCGCCGACCTTGGTGGCCAACACGATGATGGCCGAGAAGGCCAGCCAGTCACCGGTGGCGGAGATGAGCTGCACCAGCCACAGGCGGAAGAACTCGTGGGAACCGAAGAGCCGAACGTGCCATCCCGGGCGATCCTGCGCCGACGGCGGGAAGTGCGTCTCGGTGTCGGGGTGCTCGGCCAGGGTGGCGGCCAGGTCGGCGACGCCGGGCAGGGGCATCTGATCGGGGCCGCGATCGGGCTCTTCGAACGGCTCGGACTGAGGGCGCGGCACGGCCACCGGCTCACCTTAGGGGCGCGTCGGAGGCCGTTCGGGCACCCACGACCATCGTCGCCTCCCGCCTCAGCGCTCCGGTGGAGCCTTCTTGGCGGGGCGGGCGCGGGCCCCCACGGTGCGGCTGACGGTGGAGCTCACCCCGTCGCCCGCAGCCTTCTTCTTGGTGGCCTTCTTCTTCGTGGCCTTCTTCTTGGCGCCGGCCTTGGTGGCTCGCTTCTTCGCCGGCTTCTTCTTCAGGCCCACCTCGCCGTTGGCCACGGCGTCGCGTCGGGTCTGCAGGAGCTCGGCGCCACGCTCCGGGCTGAGGCTGGACGGTTCGTCGCCGACCCGCAACGAGGCGTTGGTCTCGCCGTCGGTCACGTAGGGGCCGAACCGGCCGTCCTTGACCACCATCGGCTTGCCGGTGACCGGGTCGGGCCCGAGCTCGGCCAACGGGGGCTTGGGGGCGGCCCGGCCTCGACGCTTGGGCTCGGCGAAGAGCTTCAGCGCCTCGTCGAGGGTGACGGTGAAGAGCTCCTCCTCGGCACCCAGGCTGCGGCTGTCCTTCCCGTCGGCGCCCTTGGTGAGGTAGGGACCGAACTTGCCGTTCTGGGCGGTGATGACGTCGCCGTCGGGGGCCGTGCCCACCACCCGGGGCAGTGACAGCAGGCGCAGGGCCTCGTCGAGCTCGATCGTCTGGGGGTCCATCCCGGCGAACAGCGACGCCCGCTTGGGCTTTCCGTCGGGATCGTCGTCGACCTCGCCGAGCTGGACGTAGGGACCGAACCGCCCGTTCATCACCAGCACCGTGAGGCCCGTGTCGGGGTCCTCGCCGAGGGGCTTGCCGCCCTTGGGCATGGCCAGCAGCTCGAGGGCGTGCTCCACGTCGAGGTCGGCAGGGGGCAGGTCGTCGGGGATGCTGGCGGTGTCGGTGCCGCGCTGCACGTACGGGCCGTAGCGGCCCGGCTTGGCCACCACCGGCACCCCGGCAGGGTCCTCGCCGATGGGGAAGGTGTTGATGGCCGCCGCGTCGATCTCCGGCAGCCGGTCGGTGACGAGGTCGCGCAGGCCGCCGTGGCGCTCACCACTCGTCTCCCTCGGTCCGAAGTAGAAGTCCTCGAGGGTGGGCACCATCTCGGCGTCACCCACCGAGATGGCGTCGAGGACCTCCTCGAGCTCGCGGGTGAAGCCGTAGTCGACCAGTTCGGCGAAGTGGCGTTCGAGCATGGTGGTGACGGCGAAGGCGGTCCAGCTCGGCACCAGCGCCGACCCCTTCTTCCACACGTACCCGCGGTTCTGGATGGTCTCCATGATGGAGGCGTAGGTGGAGGGACGGCCGACGCCGATCTCCTCGAGCTTGGCCACCAGGCTGGCCTCGGTGAAGCGAGCGGGGGCCTTGGTGGTGTGGCCCTCGGCCGACAGGTCGCTGGCGTCGAGCGCGTCGCCGGCGGTGAGGGCCGGGAGGCGGCGCTCCTCGTCGTCGTCGCTGCGCCACGGCTCCACCTGCATCCAGCCGCGATCGGTGATGACGGTGCCGGCGGCGGAGAACTCGGCATCGCGCCCCGACCCGGTGAGCGCACCGAGGCGCACGGTGACGGTCTCGCCGATGGCGTCGTTCATCTGGCTGGCCACGGTGCGGCGCCAGATCAGCTCGTAGAGGCGGGCGTCGCCGGGTTGCACCTCGCGCGCCACCTCCTCGGGGCTGCGGAAGCGGTCGCCGGACGGACGGATGGCCTCGTGGGCCTCCTGGGCGTTGGCCACCTTCTTGGCGTAGCTGCGCGGGGCCGACGGCACCGACGCGGCGCCGAAGCGCTCGGTGGCCTCGGCGCGCGCCGCCTCGACGGCGCCGCTCGACAGCGCCGTGGAGTCGGTTCGCATGTAGGTGATGTAGCCGTCCTGGTACAGGCGCTGGGCCATCGACATGACCTGCTTGGCCGAGATCTTGAGGGCCCGACCGGCCACCTGCTGCAGGGTGGAGGTGATGAACGGGGCGAACGGCCGCTTGCGGTACGGCTTGGACTCCACGGACCGCACGGAGAACGGTGCGTCCTCCAGCTCGGTCGCCAACGTGCGGGCCCCGGTCTCGTCGAGGACGAGGCGATCGTCGCGGGTGAGCTCGCCCTGCTGGGAGAAGTCCCCACCCGACGCCAACCGGGTGCCGTCGAGGGCGACCAGCTTGGCCCCGAACGCCGGGGCCTCCTCGGTGTCGCCGGCCGCCGCCGCGGCGGCGAAGACCCCCTCGAGGTCCCAGTAGCCGGCGGGGACGAACGCCATGATCTCGCGCTCGCGCTCCACCACCAGGCGGGTGGCGACGCTCTGCACCCGGCCGGCGGAGAGCCCGGGGTTGACCTTCTTCCAGGCCACCTCCGAGACGTCGTAGCCGTAGAGGCGGTCGAGGAGGCGACGGGTCTCCTGGGCATCGACCAGCCGGTTGTTGAGCTCACGGGGGTTGGCGAACGCCTCACGGATGGCGGGGGCCGTGATCTCGTGGAAGACCATGCGGTGCACCGGCATGGTGCTCGGCGGCTTGAGGACCTCGAGCAGGTGCCAGGCGATGGCCTCGCCCTCGCGATCCTCATCCGTGGCGAGGTAGAGGGCGTCGGCGTCCTTCATGGCCCGCTTGAGCTCGGTGATGACGCTCTTCTTGTTCTCGGGGACGACGTAGTAGGCCTTGAAGCCGTTGTCGGTGTCGATGGCCAGTCGGGCCCACTTCTCCTTCTGGACCGCGGCCGGCAGCTCCTTGGCCCGTCGGGCCAGGTCCCGGACGTGACCGATCGACGCCAGCACCGTGGGCGCGGCGGCGACCTGGGCGTCCTGGCCGAGGAAGGCCTGGATCTTCTTGGCCTTTGCCGGGGACTCGACGATGACGAGGGGACCTGCCATGGGCGACAGGGTTGGCCCACTGCGCTGCCGCTGTCAATCGCCGGCCCTCGGGCGACGCCCCGAGCGGAGCTACGGTCGAACCGCCTCGCACCTCGACGAAGGGTCCGCCCATGGACTTCGACCTCAGTCCCCGCGCCGCCGATCTCCACGCGCGCCTCCTCGCCTTCATGGACGAGGCCGTGTACCCCGCCGAGCCCGTGTTCGCCGAGCAGATGGCCGCCTCGGGCGACCCCCACTTCCATCCTCCGGTGATGGAGGAGCTCAAGGCCGAGGCCAAGGACCGGGGCCTGTGGAACCTGTTCATGCCCCACCGCACCGAGTGGACCCCGGACCCGGTGTCGAACACCGACTACGCGCCGCTCGCCGAGATCACCGGACGCAGTCCGCTCGGTCCCGAGGCCGTGAACTCCGCCGCACCGGACACGGGCAACATGGAGATCCTCGCCCTGTTCGGCACGCCCGAGCAGAAGGAGCGGTGGCTGGTCCCGCTGCTCGAGGGCGAGATCCGCTCCTGCTTCGCCATGACCGAGCCCGACGTGGCCTCGAGCGACGCCAAGAACATCCAGCTCTCGATCCGCCGCGAGGGCGACGAGTACGTCCTGAACGGTCGTAAGTGGTGGATCTCGGGGGCGGCCAACCCCCGCTGCGAGGTCGCCATCGTCATGGGCAAGACCGACCCCGACGCGCCCACCTACAACCAGCAGTCCATGGTGCTGGTGCCCATGGACACCCCGGGCCTGACCATCGTCCGCGACCTGCTGGTGTTCGGCTACAACGACCGCGAGGGGCACTGCGAGCTGCGCTTCGACGACGTGCGGGTGCCGGCCGCCAACATCCTCGGGGAGGAGGGCAGCGGGTTCGCCCTGGCCCAGGCCCGCCTGGGGCCGGGCCGCATCCACCACTGCATGCGCTGCATCGGCATCGCCGAACGGGCCCTCGAGCTCATGTGCGCCCGGGTCGCCGATCGCGTGGCGTTCGGCAAGCGCCTCGCCGAGCAGGGCGTGATCCAGGAGTGGATCGCCGACAGCCGCATCGAGATCGAGCAGGCCCGTCTGCTCACCATGAAGGCGGCCTGGCTCATGGACACCGTGGGCAACAAGGGGGCCCGGGTCGAGATCTCGGCCATCAAGGTCGTCGCCCCCAACATCGCTCTGCGCGTGGTCGACCGGGCCATCCAGGCCCACGGCGGGGGTGGCGTCTCCCAGGACTTCCCCCTGGCGGGCATGTGGGCCGGTCTGCGCACCCTGCGCTTCGCCGACGGCCCCGACGAGGTGCACCGCATGCAGCTGGCTCGCCGCGAGCTGCGCCCCTACCTCGAGGCGGCCGCCGCCGAGCCCACCTCCGGCGACCTCGGCGTGGCCCGCTGACCGATCCCCTCTGCCGCCGATGTCCCGGGCGGGCGTGCTAGCCAGGGACACGTGCCAGTCCTCGTCACGGATCGCAGTGCGGAGCGCACCCGTGAGGCCGCCGGCTGGGTGATCGCGGTGCTCGGCGGCTTCGGCGTCACCGCCGTGCTGTCGATCGCCGGCCAACCCCGCCAGTACTTCGCGGGCGCCTGGTACATGCTCGTCGTGGCCGTCGCCTCCCTCGTGGGCGGGTGGAGGGCCGGTGCCCTGGCCGTGCTCACCGCATCGGCCGGCCTGCTCTGGGCGGTGCTGCCTCCCCGACGGGAGCTGTCCGTCGACGACGCCGGGGACGTGGGCGCCCTCGTGGCCTTCTTCGCCGCGGCCGTCGTGCTCGTCGTCCTGGTGCGCTCACGCGACCGGGTGCGCCGCCTCGCCGAGGGGCGCAGTGCCCGCAGCACCCACCTGGCCCAGCTCATGGAGGGTCTGTCCCGGGCCACCGGGGTCGAGGAGGTCATGGCCGCCTCGCTCGACTGGTGTCGCGATTCGCTCGGCGCCACCCGATCGCTGCTCACCCTCAGCCTCGACGACGGGGGGCACGGAACCCGCGAGGAGTGGTGGTCGGGGCACCGCCTGGTCGACGACGAGCTGCGCATGCGCGCCGACGAGCTGTTCGACCACGGCGGCACCTTCGTCGATCGCACCGGGGTCATCGCCGCCCGGCTCTCGGCCCCCGCCGGGCCGGTGGGGGTGCTGGTGACCGACCTCGGACCGGAGGCCGCCCTCGACGACGAGGACGTGGAGGCCCTGTCCCTCGCCGCCGCCAACATCGCCCACGCCGTGGCCCGAGCCCGCCTCCACGAGCGCGAGCACGCCGTGGCCGACGAGCT
Source organism: Rhabdothermincola salaria (assembly GCF_021246445.1). NCBI lineage: Bacteria > Bacillati > Actinomycetota > Acidimicrobiia > Acidimicrobiales > Iamiaceae > Rhabdothermincola > Rhabdothermincola salaria. The sequence goes on along the minus strand of NZ_JAJQXW010000002.1, from coordinate 678,580 downwards.
CCAGCGCACCCTGCTGCCACCCGACCTGCCTCGCATCCACGGCTTCGAAGCCCGAGCCTGGTTCCGACCTTCGGCCCACGACACCGTGGCCGGGGACTTCTACGACGTGGTGGTCGACGGTGACCACTGGATGGCCGTCGTCGGCGACGTGTCCGGCAAGGGGGTGCAGGCCGCGGCGGTGGCGACCGCGGCTCGCCACACGTTCCGGGCCGCCGCCCTCCACGGCAGCTCGCCGGCCGAGACGGCCGCCATGATCGACCGCGCCATCGTCGCCCTCCGGGAGCCGGGCCTGTTCTGCACCGCCGTGCTGGCCGCCGGTCGCCAGGGCTCCGGCCGCGCCAGCGTCGTCGTGGCCGGCCACCCGGTGCCGTTGCTCGTGCGCGGCGACGGCGAGGTGGAGGCCCTCGAGGCCTCCACCACGGTGCTCGGCGCCCTTCCCGACCTGGCCCTCGACCCGACCGAGGTGCACCTCCGCGCCGGCGACTCCCTCGTCGTCTACACCGATGGCCTCACCGACGGCCCGGGCGGAGGCGTCGACGTCGCCCGCCTCCTGGCCGGCGCCACCTCCGACCAGCTCGTCGGGCGCCTCGACCGCCTGCGGGCCCCGGGGGGTCGCGACGACGTGGCCGTGCTCGCGCTCACCCGGACCGGCTGAGCCCTCGCCTCAGAGCCTGCCGTCGGCGTGTCACTCCGCGGCGCTGACGTCGGTCACGCCGGCCAGCTCGTCGCAGACCGTCTCGTGCCCGAGCAGGTCGCCGGCGCGGTAGGCCGCCCGCCCCACCATGTGCGCACCCGTCGGGGCGGTCAGGAACTGCACCGCGACCACCAACATGAGCTCGGTGATGTCGGCCGGGTCGTCGACCTGCAGCATGCCGGCCAGGGCGATGAGCAGCAGGCCGAGGGTGGCCGGCTTGGTGGCTGCGTGCATGCGGGCGTAGACGTCGGGCAGGCGCACCAGCCCGATGCCGGCGACCAGGCAGAGGAACGCGCCCAGGACCAGGAGCACGCCGGCGACCACGTCGAGGACCATCACGCCCCCCTTCGCTCGATGAAGCGGGCGACCATCACGGTGCCGAGGAATCCGAGGACCCCGACCACCACCATCAGTTCGAGGTAGATGCCTCGTCCCGTGCTCACCGTGTAGACGCCCACACCACAGGCGAGGAAGACGAGGAGGAGGTCGGTGGCCACGATGCGGTCGGCCAACGACGGGCCGATCACGAGGCGGACCACGCACAGCAGGGCGCCGGCGGACAACAGGGCCATGGCGGCGACGACGGCGACGATCACGGTGCGACCTCTCTCATGCGGCGGCGGTCCTCGTCCGAGCCGAATGCGCTCACGGCCAGGCGTTCGAAGCTACGCCCGTCGGCCCGGACCGACTCGGCGTCGGTGAGGTTGAGCACGTGCACGTAGAGCACGACGGTCGCCCGGTCGTCTCCGGCGGCGGACGCAGGAGGAACGGGGCGGCGTTGGGAGACCCCACCGATCTCGACCGTGAGGGTGCCCGGTGTGAGGCTGATGGCGTTGCCCACCAGGGTGGCGATCACCGGGGAGTGGCTCACGAGGGGGACGGCGACGATGCCCTCGGCGAGTCGCAGCCGGGGCCGCAGGACGTCGCGCACGACCTCCCAGGTGGCCACCACCAAGGCGCCGGCGAACACCGCGAGGAACCGGGCCCCGGCGACGAAGCGCGGGGTGCCCTCGTCCTCGGCCGTGACCACCCTCGGCCCGCTGGGGAAGAGCCACGACACGGCCGCGGCGACGAGGACGCCGCTCAGCAGGTTGCCGACGCTGGGCTCTCCCCACAGGGCGACCCACACCGCGACCAGCACGACGAACCGGGTGGTGCCCCGGAGGCGCTCGACGATGCTCATCGGCCCATCACCGCCGAGATGTACCCGGAGGGGTCGATCAACGTCTCGGCGGCCCGCTCGCACAGGTGGTAGATGGGCCCGGCGAACACGGCGATGGCGAGGGTGACGCCGACGAGGGCGATGGTGGCGCCGTTCATGACCCAGGGGCTGCGCAGCCGGGCCGGGCCGTGGGCCACCAGCTCGGTGGGGTGCTCGGCCTGGCCCCAGAAGACGCCGTTCCAGATCTTGGCCATGGAGAAGAGGGTGAGCAGGCTGCCCACCAGGCTCACCGCCACGATGGTGTACTGGCCGGCGTCGAAGCCGGCGTCGATGAGGGCCAGCTTGCCCACGAACCCCGAGAACGGCGGGATACCGGCGAGGCTCAGCGCCGCCAGGGCGAACAGGCCGGCCACGAGGGGCGAGCGGCGCAGCAGGCCCCCGACGCGGTCGAGGGCGGTGGACCCGGCCCCCTGCTCCACCAGGCCGCTGGCGAGGAACAGGCTGGTCTTCACCGGGATCTGGTGGACGAGGAACAGCACGGCCCCGGCCAGGCCGGCCACGGTGAACAGTCCGAGGCCGAGGACCATGTAGCCGATCTGGCTGACGATGTGGAAGCTCAGGATCCGCTTCATGTCGTTCTGGGCGATGGCCCCCAGCACCCCGACGATCATGGTCAGCCCGGCGACCACCAGCAGCAGGGTGGAGGGCTCCCGCTCGGGGAACATCAGCGTCTGGGTGCGGATCACCGCGTACACGCCCACCTTGGTGAGCAGCCCGGCGAACACGGCGGTGACGGCCACGCGAGCGGTGGGGTACGAGTCGGGCAGCCAGTTGAACAACGGGAAGATGGCGGCCTTGATGCCGAAGACGACGAGGAAGAGCAGCCCGAGCGCCGTCTGCAGCCCTCCCGGCAGCTCGGGCACCTTCTCGGCCAGGTCGGCCATGTTCACCGTGCCGGTGGCGGCGTAGATCAGCCCCACCCCGGTGAGGAACAGCATCGATGCCAACAGGTTGACCACCACGTAGGTCATCCCGTGGCGCACCTGGGCGCGCCGGCCGCCGAGCGTGATGAGGACGTAGCTCGACGTGAGGGTGATCTCGAAGGCCACGAAGAGGTTGAACAAGTCGCCGGTGAGGAAGCTCAGGGCGATGCCGGCGGTGAGCGTGAGGTACACGGGGTGGAAGGCCGACAGGTCGTCGGTGCCGCGCTGGCCGATCGAGTACACGAGCACGGCCAGGATCGTGACCAGCCCGACCACCAGCATCATCGAGGCGAACAGATCGGCCACCAGGCTGATGCCCACCGGGGCGGGCCACCCGCCGAGGGTGACCGAGGCGATGCCGTCGCGCTCGACCAGCACGAGCACCACGATCGCCACCACCAGCGAGGCGGTGACGCCGACGAGGGAGAGCACCCGCTGGGCGGTGCGCGAGCGAGCGGCCACCACGGCGAGGGCGGCGAACACGAGGGGGATGGCCACGGTGGCCGGGAGGAGGAACCTCACCGCCGGTCGCCTCCTGCCGCGTCGTCCGAGGAGGCAGCGGCGGACGACGCCGGGTCGCCGGCCTCGTGGCGCCCGAAGAGCTCCACGATGCGACGGTCCTCGAGGTCGTCCTCGACCTCGTCGTCGCCGGTGAGCTGGTAGCTGCGGTAGGCGAGGGCCAGCAGGAACACGGTGATGCCGAAGGTGATGACGATGGCGGTGAGGGCGAGCGCCTGGGGCACGGGGTCGGCCACCTGGCTGCCCTCGTCCATCACGTCCGAGAGCGGGGGCAGCCCGGCCCGGCCGCCCGCCACGAGCAACATCAGGTTGGCGCCGTGGCTCAGGAAGGCCAGGCCGATGATGATGCGCGTGAGGGTGCGCTGCAGCAACAAGAAGACACCCACGCCGTAGAGCACGGCCACGATGGCGGCGACGAGGGTCATCGATCGTCCTCGGTGGGAGCGCCCAGAGCCTCGAGAATCGAGACGATGACCCCGACCACCACGAGGAAGACGCCGATGTCGAAGAACAAGGCGGTGGTGGTCTTGACCTCCCCGATCACCGGGAGCGTCGCCTTCAGCAGGCGGTGCTCGAGGAAGGCTCCCCCGTCGGCCAACAACACGAGTGCGGTGCCCACGGCCACGAGCAGGCCGACGCCGAGGAGCACCGAGGACGGGACCCGCAGGGAGCGGCGCAGCTCGGCCGCGCCCCCCGCCACGTAGCGGGTGGTGAAGGCGGCGGCGGCCACGAGACCGCCGATGAACCCGCCCCCGGGCTGGTTGTGGCCGGCGAAGAGCAGGTAGAGCGACACGACCAGCAGCACCTGGAACTCGGCGCGGATGACGACGTCGAGGATGGGCGACGAGGGCCGCATGGGACGAGGGTCGTCGGAGATCACGAGGTCGTCGTGGTCCGCCTCGGTGCCGGGTTCGGTGGGTTCGTGGCTCATCCCACGCCCCCCGACTCGACCTTGGCGCTGCCCGGCTCGGGGACGTCGACCGACTGGTCGACCGGGACCGGATGGGAGAGCCCGTCGTCGTCCCCGTCGCCCCCCTCGCCGTCGCCGGTGCCATCGGGGCGGCGACGGCCCGCGGCCACCAACGCCACGATGCCGAGAGCGGCCACCACGATCACGGTGATCTCCCCCATCGTGTCGAAGCCACGGAAGTCGACCAGGACGACGTTGACGACGTTGCGCCCGTTGGCCTCGACCTCGGCCCGGGCCAGGAACTCCTCGCTCAGGGTGGCGTCGCCCGCCGACGAGGCGGCACTGGCCCCCCCGGCGGTGAGGTCGGTGTCGCGCACCCCGCTGGCGGTGATGAGGAAGACGAACACGAAGGCGGCCACCAGCACGCCCATCGCGGCCGGGAGGACCCGACGCAACGGGACCCTCGTCGGGGCGAAGCGTTCGGGGAGGTGGCGCAGAACGAGCACGAAGGCCACGATGCTGAGCGTCTCGACCAGGACCTGGGTGAGGGCCAGGTCGGGCGCCCCCTGGACGAGGAACAGGCCCACGACGGCGTAGCCGGCCGCACCGAGGAAGAGCACGGCGACGAAGCGGCGGTGGGCGAACGCCGCGGACAGGGCCGTCACCACCACGATGACGGCCAGGACCACCTGCAGGGGCGAGTCGACCCACGAGGGCCAGACCTCCGGACCTCCCACCGAGAGCAACGGGACCAGTGGGGCAACCACGGCGGTGAGCACGATGACGGCCAGGTACACGGGCAGCGAACCGCTCTGGGTGATGGCCGTGAGGCGCCCGGATCCCTGGAGCAGGCCGGCCAGGGATCGTTCGTAGACCAGCAGGGCGCTGGGCACGTGGGGCATGGCCTCCTGAACCCGCTCGACCCGGCGGCGGGCCAAGAAGAGCACGGCGCCTCCGGCGATGACCAGGGCCGAGAGGCCGAGCGCGGCGTTGAAGCCGGACCACAGGTGCAAGCTGACGCTGCCGTCGCCGTAGCCCAGCGCCTCGAGCCCACCGCCCACGAGGGGATCGGCGAGCATCGGGGCCACCCCCAGGACGAGACCGATGACCCCGAGCACGACGGGCGCGCCGGCGAAGAGGGCAGAGGGGTGCGCGGCGTCGGCCCCGACGGTGGTGCCGTCGGGCCCGTGGTCCTCGGCCGGGCCGAAGGCCCCCCACAGGAAGCGGGCGCTGTAGGCCACCGTGAACATCGAGCCGACCACGATCGCCGTCAGGATGGCGATGTGAGCCGGAGCGTTGGGCTCGAGGTAGCCCTTGAGGGCGTACTCCTTGGCGATGAAGCCGAAGAGGGGCGGGATGCCGGCCATCGAGGCGGCCGCCAGGGCGGCGGCGCCGGCGACGATCGGCCAGCGCCGGCCGAGGCCGCTGAGGCTGCGCAGGTCACGGGTGTGGGTCTGGTGGTCGACGATGCCGACGGTGAGGAACAGCGAGGCCTTGAACGCGGCGTGGGCCAACAACAGCACGCACCCGGCCAGGGCGGTCTCTTCGGTGCCGGCACCGAAGAGGATCATGAGCAGACCGAGCTGGCTGATGGTGCCGTAGGCCAGCACCAGCTTGATGTCGTGCTGGCGCAGGGCCCGGTAGCCGCCGAGGAGGAGGCTGGCGGTGCCGGCGCCGAGCACCATCCAACGCCACACGCCGAGGGTGGCGAAGGCCGGGGAGAAGCGGGCGACGAGGAACACGCCGGCCTTCACCATGGTGGCCGAGTGCAGGTAGGCGCTGATGGGGGTGGGGGCGGCCATGGCCCCGGGCAGCCAGGAGTGGAACGGCACCTGGGCCGACTTGGTGAGGGCGCCGAGCAGGACCAGGCCGACGCCGACCGACACGGTCGTGCCGGAGGGTGGCGCGGCCACGATCTCGCTGAGCGAGTAGGTGCCGGCCGCCTGGCCGATGAGCACGAGGCCCCCGAGCATGGCCAGTCCGCCGCCCCCGGTGACCAACAGGGCGTGCAGGGCGGCCGACCGGGCCGACGGCATCTCGTCGTTGGTGCCCACCAGGAGGAACGAGGTGATGCTCGTGAGCTCCCAGAACCCGAACATCAACAGCACGTTGTCGGACATGACCAACCCGAGCATCGAGCCGGCGAAGGCCAGCAGCACCGCCGCGGTGCGAGGAACCTCGGGACCCTCGTGGAAGTAGCTGGCGGCGTACCCGAACACGAACACGCCGATGACCCCGACCAGCACGACGAGCAGCAACGAGAACTGGTCGAGGCGGAAGTCGATCGCCAACCCCAGCTCGGGCACCCAGCTGTACGCCTCGGTCCAGGCGCCGTCATCGCGCAGCCTCACGCCGGCGAACGCGGCATAGACCACGGTGACCAGCGGCGCCACCCCCGCGAGCCAGAAGACCCGCGTCCCGAGGTGTCGCCCGACCAGGGCCACCACCACGGCCAGCAGGCCGTAGAGCGAGACGAGAGCGAGCAGGGCGTGCCTCCTTGGACGGACGCGGGGGGTTCGGGTCGCCGACCAGACTTCCCGGCACACCGTTCCGTAGTGATCGACGCTTCTCGGGACTGGGTCTAGCGCTGCGGAGTCTCGGCCCGATTTCGCGAAGATGTACCGATTCTGACGCCGGAACGGCGAAAGCCTAGTGCTCCGCCCCCCACCGGCCTGACACCGGGAACGACGCCGGGATCACCTCTCCTCCGGCTCGGCGCGCACCGCTTCCGAGCCCCGCCGGGCGGCGGCCGCCGCCGAGCGGTAGACGACCAGGCGCACGGCGGTGCCGGCCCCGGACGGCCGGATCTCGGACTCGTCGGTGAGCTCGCGGATGATGGGTATGCCGAGGCCGTGCTCGTAGTCGAGACGGGACGGGTCGGTGGGCGACGGCACCACCGGGACCCCGCCCGGGTCGAAGCCTCCGCCCTGGTCGAGGACCTCCACCTCGATGCGCTCCTCGTCGAGATCGCAACGGATCACGATCCGCTCGTCGGCGCCGAGGTCGGCGTGCGATTCGACTGCGTTGGTGGTGGCTTCGGAGACCGCCAGGCGCAGGGCATCGATGCGCTCGGTGCGGAAGCGGGGCTCGACCGCGGCCGCGGCGGCCACGACCTGGCGGGCGAGGGCCAGGTACTCGGCCCGGGCGGGGATCTCGAGACGGATCTCCCCCACCGGCCGGCCTCAGTCCGAGACGACGGCCGCGATGGCGGCTTCGATCGTGTCGTGGAGGGGCATGATGTCGCTCAGGCGCGTGATCTCGAACACCTTCGCCACCTGCGGTTCGGTGCGGGCCAGGGCGAGGTCGCCACCGGCCGCCCGGACCCGCTTGAGTGCCCCGAGCACCACCCCCAGGCCGGTGGAGTCGAGGAAGTCGACCCCCGCCAGGTCGATCACGATGGTGGTGCGCCCCGCCGAGGCCAACGACACGAGCTCCTGGCGGAGCCGAGGCGCCGACGCCATGTCGAGCTCGCCGGTCACGGCGACGATCGTCACCGCGTCGGCGCCGGGAGCGGCCGAGACATCGAGGGCGAAGTGCACACACAGCTCCGGGGAGGGTCGGGCGGCCGAGGAGAGGGTCCCCGCGAGCGTAGTGCCCGACGCGACCCCGCCCGGGCCCGCGCCGCCGGCTCCTGGACCACGCGACCGTACGGGTGTTCACCCCGCTAGGGTGGCGCGATGGCCCTTCCCGCCGATCCGGGCCTCGAGTCGTTCTCCGCCTCGTTCGGCGACGATCCCCGACTCGTGCACGTCGAGCGCATCCCGGCGCGTCCGGCGCGCACCGCCGAGCTGGCCCACCCCCTGCCGGCGCCGGTCCTGGCCGCGCTGGGCGTCGACCACTTCTGGTCCCACCAGGCCACGGCCATCGACCTGGTCCGGGCCGGGCGCTCGGTGGCGGTGGCCACCGGCACGGCGTCGGGCAAGTCGTTGTGCTTCCAGGCCCCCATCGCCGAGGCGGTCAGCGAGGGGTTGCGCCCGTCCACCGCCCTCATGATGTTCCCCACCAAGGCCTTGGCCCAGGACCAGCTGCGCTCGTTGAGCGAGCTCGAGGTCCCCCGCCTGGTGGCCGCCACCTACGACGGCGACTGCACCCCCGAGGCGCGCACCTGGGCGCGGGCCAACGCCAACGTCGTGCTCACCAACCCCGAGATGCTCCACACCGGGCTCCTCCCCCACCACGCCCGGTGGGCCACCTTCTTCATGCGCCTGCGCTACGTCGTGGTCGACGAGCTCCACACCCTGCGAGGCATCTTCGGCAGCCACGTGGCCCACGTCCTGCGCCGTCTGCGGCGCATCTGCGCCCACTACGGCTCGTCGCCCACGTTCATCTTCACCTCCGCCACCCTGGGAGAACCCCACCGTCTGGCCTCCGAGCTCTGCGGCCTGCCCGTGGAGGCGGTCGTCGACGACGGCTCACCGCGCGGCGAGCGCCTGTTCCTCGTCTGGAACCCCGGCGCCGACCAGGAGGCGACGGGCCGATCGGTCTCGTCCTCGCGCGACACCGCCGAGCTCATGACCTCCCTCGTCGAGCACGGCCACCGCACCATCGCCTTCTGCCGGTCCCGCAAGGGCACCGAGATCGTGGCCGCCGACGTGGGCCGGCGGGTACGCACCGACCTGGCCGAGACCGTGCGGGCCTACCGCGGCGGCTACCTCACCGCCGAGCGGCGCGACATCGAGCGGCGCCTGTTCAGCGGCCGCCTGCGGGGGGTCGTCGCCACCAGCGCCCTCGAGCTCGGCATCGACGTGGGCGGGCTCGACGCCTGCATCCTCAACGGCTTCCCCGGCACCGTCGCCTCCATGTGGCAGCAGGCCGGCCGCGCCGGGCGTGAGGCCCGCACGTCGATGGCCATCCTCGTCGCCGGCGACGACCAGCTCGACCAGTGGTTCGTGCACCACCCCGACGAGCTCTTCCGGCGTCCTCCAGAGCCCGCGGTGGTGAACCCGGCCAACACCCACACGCTGTGGCCCCACCTGGCCTGCGCCGCCTACGAGCTCCCCCTCACCCCCGCCGACGAGCGGTGGTGGCCGGGGCTGCTCGACGACGGCGTGCGCGACCTGGTGCTCGACGACACCCTCCGACTCCGGCCCCCCCACCACCGGCGCGGTCCCGCCGCCGTGTGGGCCCGGAGGGGATGGCCGTCGCGGGGGGTGGGGCTGCGCAACGCGGGAGGCGAGGAGTTCCGCATCGCCGAGGCCGACGGCACGCTGGTGGGCACCGTCGACGGCGGCCGGGCCTTCCGGCTGGTGCACCCCGGGGCGGTGTACCTCCATCAGGGTCGGGCCTGGAAGGTGACCGACCTCGACCTCGACGACCGGGTGGCCCTGGTCGAACCGGCCGACGGCGGCGAGTACACCCAACCCCGCACCACCACCGAGATCAGCGTGCTCGGCCAGGAGCGACGGCGCCGTGTCGGGGCGGCCGAGCTGGCCCTGGGGCCGGTGCGGGTCCGCTCCGAGATCATCGGCTACCGCCGCCTCGACGCCTTCACCGGCGAGCTGCTCGGGCTGCACGATCTCGACCTACCACCGAGCGAGCTGGTCACGAGGGCCTTCTGGTACGCCATCCCCGACGACGTGCTGCACGCCGCCGGCCTCGCCGCGGGCGACGTCCCCGGCGCCCTCCACGCCGCCGAGCACGCCGGCATCGGCATCCTGCCGCTGTTCACCATCTGCGACCGCTGGGACGTGGGGGGTGTGTCCACCCCGATGCTCCCCGAGACGGGGCAGGCCACCATCGTCATCTACGACGGCTACCCGGGCGGGGCGGGCGTGGCCGAGCTGGGCTTCGACGCCGCCGACCGTCACCTGGCCGCCACGCTGGAGGTCATCGAGCAGTGCCCGTGCGTCGACGGCTGCCCGTCGTGCGTGCAGTCCCCGAAGTGCGGCAACGGCAACGAGCCCCTCGACAAGCACGGGGCCGCCGCCCTCCTGCGCTCCCTGCTCGGGTCCGAGTCCGACCTCACCTGACCTCACCTGACCTCACCTGGCTGCCTCCGCCCGGCACCGAGCTCCCTGCGGGTCGCGCTCAGTCCGGGTGCTCGACGCGCATCACGGTGCGGGCCTCGAGGCCGACGTCGGGTAGGAGGAGGCCGACGAGGGGCACATCGGTGCGGTTGACGTGGCGGACGGTCGCTTCGAGGCGGCGACCGCCGTCGAGCAGCCGGGTGCTCACCTCGGTCTCGTCGGGGTGGAACGACCCCGACAGGCGCGCCGCCCGCGCGGCCGAGCCGGCCCGGTCGTTCGCGGCCTCGGCCACGACGGCAGCCCGAGCCGCTTCCCGGGCGGCGTGCACGACCATCACCTGGTCGCGCAGCACCAGGCCGACCTGCAGCACGAGCAGCACCACCAGCGCGACGAGGGGGAGGACCATGGCCAGCTCGACCGTGGCCTGACCACCGTCGGCGGGGGTCCCGGCGAAGGCCCGAGCGGACCCACGGCCCTCCCTCCTCGCCACGTCAGCGCACCTTGCCGATGACGTCGTTGACGACGGTGTCGAACAGCTTGCCGATGGCACCCGACTGGGTGGCCCAGGCCACCAGGAGCAGGGCGATGCCCGCCGCCCCGAGGAGGACGAGGGCGTACTCGGCGGTGGTCTGCCCGTGGTCACCCCGCCGACGCAGGGGGGCCTCGGCGGGGGGAGGTGACGGGTCGAGGGCGCGGAGGAGGGCCATGTGGGCCCGCACGATGAGAGTGGTCATGGACGGAATCGCCTTTCGGAACGAGAACGCAGGGCACCGGGGTGCCGAGTGGCCGTCGGAGGTGACGACGAAGGGGACGTGACGAGGAGCTGCGAGGTCAGGGCGAGCCGAGGGCGGGGAGCGAGCCGGCCAGCAAGGGCACGACGGCGAGCAGGCCGAAGGCGGGCAGCACGCACATGACCAGGGGGAACAAGAGTTGCACCGGCAACTTGCGGGCTCGCTCCTCGGCTCGGCGCCGGCGGAGCAGCCGGGCGTCGACCGCCACCCGGTCGAGCGCCGCCCCGAGCGGTGATCCGTAGCGGGCCGCTCCGGCGAGGGCGGCGACGAGGGGCCGGGCTTCGTCGCCGAGGTCGGCGAGCTCGTCGAGGGCATCGCCGAGGCGGATGCCCAGGGTGACCCTCCGGCACACCTCGTCGAGCGCCGGCCCGAGCGGCGCGGCCGCCCGGGGAGCGACCACCTCGATGGCCTGGTGGACCGACAGCCCCGCCCCGACAGCCAGCCGGAAGAGGTCGACCACGTCGGGTAGCACGGCTCGCACCGCCGCCCGATGGACGAGGGCGGCGCGCCGGCGGTACCAGTGCGGCGCGACGAGGAGCACCCCCACGACGACAGCCGCCACCAGCGGACCGGCGACGACACCCACGAAGGGGCCGAGCACCAGTGCGGCGCCGACCACCAGGTCGGCCGCCGGATCCACCTGCCGGCCGAGCGCTCTGCGGGCCAGACCACCGAGCTCGCGGATGGGACCGATGAAGGAGCAGCCCGACGGCCCCACCGCGCGAGCCGGCTCGGGGCCGTCGGTGAGGGGCCGGGCGCGGACGGCCCCGACGCGTCGCCGGACCGCACCGGAGCGCAGCGACCCGACGACGGGCGACAGGACGACACCGGCGACGATCGCCCCCACCACCACCACCGCCGTCACGTCGCCCGCCGGATGGTCAGGTGCATCCACGCCGCCCCCACGGCGTCGAGCAGGAGCCCGGCGACGACGCAGGCCCACCCCAGCGGCGTGCCCAGGAGGAAGGCGGCGATGCGCTCGTCGGCGCTGGTGGCGAGCACGGCCACCACCACCGGGGCCACCACCAGCACCACGGCCGAGGCTCGCGCCTGCGACGACAACGCCCCCACCTCGCGTTCGAGCGCCACCCGGTCGCGAAGCGTGTCGGCCACCCCGTCGACGACCACCGCCGTGGTGCCACCGGTCTCGGCGGCCAACACCAGGGCCGTACCCGCCAGGCGACGGGCCCCCGACGGGGTCGGGCCCATCCAGGTCTCCACCGCGGCGCCCAAGGGGGTGCCCCGGCGCACGGAGCGGGCCAGCACCGCCGCCGCCGGGTCCGCTCGATCGAGCCGCGAGGCCCCGGCCTCGGCGGCCACGACCACCGCGGTGGCCAACGTGGTCCCCGAACGCAGCTCGCGGGCCACGGTCTGGAGCAGCTCGGGCAGCTCCCGGTCGGTCGAGCGACCGTCGACCCCCAGCACGGCGCGGAACCGGGCCACCGCGGCGGCCAGGTCGAGGGGGGACGGACCGCCTGGACGCGTCGATCGGTCGCGCCACGAGCCCCGGCCTCCACCGGGACCGTCGGTACGAGCCCGACCGGGGCGGTCGGCGCCCAGGGCCGACGACCGATGACGGGTTCGCAGGATGGCACCGACCTCGGGCACGCCACCGAGAGCGACGGACGCGGCCACCGTGGCCAGCGCGACGACGAGGCCGACGGCCGCGGCGCTCACTGCTGGCCCTCCAGCCACGTCGGCGACGGGGGGTGGGCGCCGGGAGAGCGAACCGCTCGGAGGGGCAGCGCGACGAGATGGCCGGCGTCGTCGGTCAGCGATCGCGCCACCAGGGGACCCGCCGGATCATCCGCCGGGAGGACCTCGGCCACCGCGACCACCCGACGACCGCCATCGGGACGGCGAGCGATCTGCACGACCAGGTCGACCGCGGCCCGCAGCTGCTCACGCACCGCCGCGTGCGGCAGCGCCACGTCGCCCATGAGCACGAGGGTCTCGAGGCGGCGCAGGGCGTCGACCGGCGCGTTGGCGTGGCACGTCGACAGCGACCCCTCGTGGCCGGTGTTCATGGCCTGCAACATGTCGAGCGCCTCCCCTGCCCGCACCTCGCCCACCACGATGCGGTCCGGTCGCATGCGCAGGGCGTTGCGGACCAGGTCGCGGACCCGCACCTCGCCATGGCCCTCGGCGCTGGGTGGCCGGGCCTCCAGGCGCACGACCTGGCGACCGGGCAGGCGCAGTTCGGCGGCGTCCTCGATGGTGATCACCCGTTCGTGGTCGGGGATCTCGGCCGCCAGGGCGTTGAGCAACGTCGTCTTGCCGGCTCCGGCACCCCCGGAGACGATGAGGTTGGCCCGGGCCCGGACCGACCAGCGCAGCAACGCCACCACCCCGGGGGTGGCCACCTCGTCGAGCGGCACCCGCCGAGCACCGAAGCGGCGGATGGTCAGGCACGGGCCGTCGACGGCGAGCGGGCGCACCACCACGTTGACCCGGGAGCCGTCGGGCAGACGGGCGTCGACGAGGGGGTTGGCCCGGTCGACGTGGAGGCCCAGCGGGGCCACGATCCGTTCGGCGAGCGCCAACGTCGTGGCCTCGGCGAGGACCAGCTCGGTGCTCACGAGCCGTCCGTGGCGCTCCACCCACACCTCCCCGCCCCCGTTGACCATCACCTCGTCGACCGCAGGGTCGGCGAGCAGCGGCTCGAGCGGGCCCAGGCCGTCGACCCGGGCCCTGACCTGCTCCACCACCTCGTCGACCCGGCCACCGGCGAGGAGCGGGTCGTGCTCTCGGGCCAGGGCCCGCAGACGGCGGCGCTGCTCGGCCGGGCTGACCGCCCGGGACTCCGCAGTCGGCCCGTCGAGCAGCTGACGGTGCAGGCGGGTCGTGAGCTGCGCCGCCCTGGCCTCGGGGTCGCCGTCGGGGTCGGTCATCTCGCTCCGGGTCACGGGCTGGCTCATGCCGCGTGGCGCAGCGCACGGCTGAGCCGGGTGGGGACCCGCGTGCCGAGCGACCCGCTGTCGACGGCTCGGGCGAAGGCCGGGTCGACCGGGACGTTGGCCAGGACGGGCACGTCGAGAATCGCCTCCACGTCGTGGACACCGAGGGACCGACCAGGTTCGTCGACGAGGACCACACCCGACGGGCGCAACGGCATCGAGGCCGCTCGTCGCAGGGCCAGGTAGCAGGGGCGGGTGACCAGCAGCGACACGGTGGCGGACCCGGCCAGCACGCGGGCGACGTCGGCGGCGGCCCCCTCCGAGCCGGCCCCGGGCAACGTGCCCGCGTCGACCACGACGGGACGGGCGTCGGCGGCCAGGAGCTCGGCGAGCACCTCGGCCCGCCAGGGGTTGGTGAGCGCCCCCCGGCCCCTGGGCACGAGCCGCACTCCCCGACGGACGGCGATCTCGAGGCGGGCGAGGGCGTCGGCGGGCACCGCCGGCCCGGCGGCGAGCCATTCGGCCACACCCGGGCCGTCGAGGTCGGCGACCCCCAAGGCGGCCGGCAGGTCGCCGGCGGCGTCGACCATGACGACCTCGCCGTCGGCCCGACGGGCGAGCACGTCCGCCACTGCGGCGGCGACCGTCGTCGTCCCCGAGCCGCCCTTCGCCGCCCAACAGGTCACCAGCATGGATCCTCCCGACACACCCGGCCCGGGGCCGGCGCGAACTGCGGTGTGGGCGGTGACCGGGCACGAGGCCACACCGCGAGGAGGGGAGGAGAACCGGCACCGTAGAAGCCACCCTCGTCCCGGTCAAGGGTCACCACGGCGTCGCATGACCCCGACGGGACGGGTCTCGCCCGTACCCTGGCCTCGTGGAGGCGGCCTTCTTCGACCTGGACAAGACGGTGATCGCCAAGGCGTCGATGGTGGCGTTCGGCCGCCCGCTGCGCCGTGCAGGCATGATCGACCGGCGCCTGTTGGCCAAGGCGGTGTGGAGCGGCCTGGTCTTTCGCTACCTCGGCGCCGACGAGGCCCGGCTGCTGCGCTTCCGCGAGTCGGCCCTGCGCATCACCAAGGGCTGGGACCGCTCGCTCATCGGCGCGCTCGTCGCCGACACCCTGCCCGACGTGATCGAGCCGATCATCTACGACGAGGCCCTGACCCTGATCCGAGAGCACCGGGCCGCGGGGCGCCGCGTCTACCTCGTGTCGGCGTCACCGGAGGAGATCGTCGAGCCCCTCGGGCGCTTCCTCGGGGTGGACGAGTCCATCGCCAGCCGGGCGTCCGTCGACGCCCAGGGCCGCTACACGGGGGAGGTCGACTTCTACGCCTACGGGCCCTTCAAGGTCGACGCCATCGAAGCCGTGGCCGAGCGCGACGGCATCGACCTGGAGGCCAGCTACGCCTACTCGGACTCCGCCACCGACCTGCCCATGCTGGGCTGCGTCGGCCATCCCGTGGCCGTGAACCCCGACCGGGCCCTGGCCCGTGAAGCCCGGGCGCGGGGCTGGGAGGTCCTCCAGTTCCACACCATCGTCCCCCTGGGCGATCGGGTGCCCATGCCGGGCCCGGGACGCGTGGCGCTCACCGCAGCCGCCGTGGCTGGGGGCGCGCTGGGGGCGACGGCCGGGTGGTGGGTGCTGCGCCGCCGCCGTGCGACCGGAGCCCGACGGCCCCCGACGCGACGGCCCGCCGGGTGGGTCAGGCGTCCTGCAGCTTCTTGACCGCGAAGGCGGCGAGGGCGAGGACGACGACGATGACGAGGAGCTTCTTCATGGGGAGAGCATAGGGCGCGCCTCGCCACCGAGCGAGTGGCCCGCGCCCGACCGAGCGTGATCGCACCCCCGGCCGACGGCTCGACGCCACCCCGCGGTTCGAGCCCGACCGCCTGGGATCGGACCGGTAGGGTCCCGGGCGGAGGTGTCTGCTGGCCTGGTGGCAGCCCCCGCCTTCAAAGCGGGTGGTGCAGGCGATCCCTGCACGGCGGGTTCGATTCCCGTCCACCTCCGCCACCGAGCCCAGCGACCCGGGAGGACACATGCCCCACGAGGTGCGAGGAGTGGTGGTGCGGGCCAAGGACGCCCCTGCCACCGTCGAGACGATCGTCGTGCCGGACCCGGGACCCGGTGAGGCGCTCGTGGCCGTGCAGGCCTGCGGGGTCTGCCACACCGACCTGCACTACAAGCTGGGCGCCATCGGCGACGAGTTCCCGTACCTGCTCGGCCACGAGGCCGCCGGGATCGTCGAGGCGGTCGGCCCGGACGTCGAGCAGGTGGCGCCGGGCGACTACGTCGTCCTCAACTGGCGGGCGGTGTGCGGCAACTGTCGGGCCTGCCGGCGGGGTCGACCCCAGTACTGCTTCGCCACCCACAACGCCACCCAGAAGATGGCCCTCGCCGACGGCACCGAGCTGAGCCCGGCGCTCGGCATCGGCGCCTTCGCCGAGAAGACGCTGGTGGCCGCCGGGCAGTGCACGCCCGTGGACCCCGCGGCCCGTCCCGAGGCAGCCGGGCTGCTCGGCTGCGGGGTCATGGCCGGCCTCGGCGCCGCCCTGTTCACCGGAGAGGTCGGTCCGGGCGACAGCGTCGCCGTGTTCGGCTGCGGCGGGGTCGGCGACGCCGCCGTCGCCGGAGCCCGGCTCGCCGGAGCCACCACCGTCATCGCGGTGGACCTCGACCCCGGCAAGCTCGAGCTGGCCCGGTCGTTCGGCGCCACCCACACGGTCGACGCGTCGAGCACGGATCCGGTGGAGGCCATCAGGGCCCTCACCGACGGCAACGGCGCCGACGTGTGCATCGAGGCCGTCGGCCACCCGAAGGTGTTCGAGCAGGCGTTCTACGCCCGTGACCTGGCCGGCACGGTCGTGCAGGTGGGGGTCCCCGATCCGGAGATGCGCATCGACCTGCCGATGATCGACTTCTTCGGGCGAGGCGGGCGCCTCAAGCCCAGTTGGTACGGCGACTGCCTGCCCTCGCGGGACTTCCCGATGCTCATCGACCTGTACCTGCAGGGGCGCCTCGACCTCGACCGCTTCGTCTCGGAGACGATCGCCATCGACGGCGTCGAGGACGCCTTCCACCGCATGGAGCGCGGCGAGGTCCTGCGTTCGGTCATGGTCCTCGGGGGGCGGTCGTGATCGAGCGAGTCGTCACCTCCGGCACCTTCACCCTCGACGGGCAGTCCTTCGACGTCGACAACAACATCTGGCTGGTCGGCGACGACCACGAGGTCTTCGTCATCGACGCCGCCCACGACCACCAGCCCATCGTCGACGCCGTCGGCGGGCGCAAGGTGGTGGCGGTGCTGGCCACCCACGGCCACAACGACCACATCAACTGCGCCGCCGCCCTCGCCGATGCCGTGCACGCACCGGTGCACATCCACCCCGACGACCTCATGCTCTGGGAGGTCGTGAACCCCGATCGGCCCCCCGACGCGCTGCTCCACGACGGCGAGCGCCTCCGAGCCGGTGGCGTGGAGCTCGAGGTCATGCACACCCCCGGTCACTCCCCCGGAGGCTGTTGCTTCCACGACGCCGCCGACGCGGTGGTGTTCAGCGGCGACACGCTCTTCAACGGCGGCCCGGGCGCGACCGGGCGTTCGTTCAGCGACCGGCCCACCATCGTGCGCTCGATCACCACCCGGCTCTTCGCCCTGCCGGACGAGACCGTGGTCCACACCGGACACGGCGACTCCACCACCATCGGCGCCGAACGCCCCAACGTCACCACCGAGAGCTGAGGCTCAACCGGCGTCGTCGCGCTCGATCCTCACGACCCGACAGCTGAAGTCCGCCGAGGCCGGTGCCTGCGATGACGCCGTCCATTCGACAGTCTCGCCGGCGGGCACGTCGTCGACCACGACCTCGCGCCGGGCGACCTCGGCCCCCATCTCCGACCCGGACCCTTCGTGGAAGGTCACGGTCAGCACGTAGTCGACCGGTGCGTCCTCGGGGTTGATGAGCATCCCGCTGGTCACCATGGCGCCGTCGCCGTCGGTCTCGCACAGGCCCAGGCGGACGTCACGTTGGGGCGGCTCGTCGATGTCCTGGCTGGAGGTGGCGATGCCCGTCTCCTCGACGATCTCGGCGAGGATCTCCCGGCGTTCGTCGGCCGAGCTCTCGCCACCGATCACCCCGATGAGGGTGAGGCTGACCACCACGATGACCGTGAACGCCATCAGGGCCCCCACCACCAGCCCGACGAGCAGGCAACCACCTGGCAGCCGCCGCGGGGGCGCGCCAGGCGGTCGGTCGACGTCGTCGCCCTCGCTCATCGTTGCCCGAACGGATGCGTGGATCGAGTCGGGGAGCTCAGACCGCCAGCAGGTCCCGGGCGCCGGTGTCCGAGGACGGGTGCCGCAGCTTGGACATGGCCCGAGCCTCGATCTGGCGGATGCGCTCACGGGTGAGGTTGAAGTGCTCGCCCACCTCTTCGAGGGTGCGGGGCTCGCCGCGATCGAGACCGAACCGGAGCTTGAGGATCTCGCGCTCGCGCTCGTCGAGAGGCGACAGCAGACGAGAGATCTCCTCGGGCAGCAGCGCGGTGGCGGCCACCTCGAAGGGCGATTCTGCGGAGCGGTCCTCGACGACGTCGCCCAGCTCGGCGTCGCCGTCCTCGCGGAGGGGCTCGGAGAGCGAGAGCGGTTCGGCGGCGAAGCGGAGGGCCTCGGTGACCTTGTCCTCGGGCATCTCCACCTCGGCGGAGAGCTCGGCGAGGGTGGCCGGGCGGCCGAGCTTGAGCTCGAGGCGGGCCCGGGCCTTCTGGAGGCGGGCGAGGGTGTCGCCGGCGTGCACGGGGAGGCGGATGGTGCGACCCGTGTTGGCGATGCCGCGGGTGATGGCCTGGCGGATCCACCACGTGGCGTAGGTCGAGAACTTGAAGCCCTTGCGCCAGTCGAACTTCTCGACGGCGTGCATCAGCCCGAGGTTGCCCTCCTGGATGAGGTCCAGCAGGGGCAGGCCGGAGGCCTGGTACTTCTTGGCGATGGACACCACCAGGCGGAGGTTGGACTGCACGAAGGTGCGCTCGGCATCCTCGCCCTGGCGGACCGACCGGCGCAGCTCGCGCTTGCGGGCCGCGGTGAGGTCGACGGCGGCGTCGAGCTCGGCTCGGGCCTCGGCCCCGCCCTCGATGGCCTGGGCGAGGCGGACCTCGTCGTCCTTGGTCAGCAGCGGGTACTGCCCGATGTCGGTGAGATAGAGGCGGACCAGGTCTTCCTCGTCGCGCTCGACTCGCTCCTTGGCCACTACGTACCTCTGGTTCGCTGCTGATGTGACGAGCATCGAAGACGATCCCCGGGGTCTCCCGTGATCGCAACGACAGCCTTGGGCCTTCTCACGATACCGGGGCGGTCAAGTGGCCCCACCCCGGAGGCGCCCATCGGGCCCCGACCCCTGTCAGGGAGCGGGTTCGGAGCGTTCGCCGACGCTCCCCGGACCCACGATCCCCCCGGCCGCCACCACGGCCGCCTCGACGCCGGCCACGAGGTCCGCCAGGCCGGCGACCCGCTCCGGCGCGGCCACCAGGGCCTCGAGCAGCCGTTCGCCGTGGCGCAGGTCCGCGACCAGGTCGTTCGTCGCCATCTCGAGGTGCCGTCGGGTGGAGGCTTCGGTGAGGGGATCGGCCCAGTCCAGGTGGGCCGTGTAGGCGGCCAGGAGGCGGGGCAGCAGGCAGCGGTGGACCGCCGCCAGCTTCTCGGCGGTGCGGTCGGCGCCCTCGGCCGGGCTCAGGGCCGCGAAGACGGCGTCGACCCCGCTCGGTGCCACCACCAGGGCGTCGGCCCCCGGTGGGGCGGTGGGGAGCAGCTCGTGCCAGCGCAGGGCCCGCCAGGCGGCGTGCTCGGCGTGCTCGGCGACCATGGCCTTGGCGTCGGGCTCGGTGATCTGGCCGGCCCAGGCCCCGAGGAGCCCGAAGAGGCGCTGTTCGACCCAGCAGTAGGCCCCGAGGCGGGCGGCCGCCCCCTCGGCGGTGAGGGCGTCGTCGGGCGCGACGGCCGACCACGACGGTCCACGCACCGGACGAGAGCCACTGGTCATGTTTCGCAGACTAGTGATCCACCGGGCGGCGGCCCGGCCCGTCACGTCGCGCCCCGGCCGCCTCCGGCGGGCGCCGCGGCCCTCAGGCCTCGTAGCGGTTGGTGATGGGCAGGCGCCGGTCCTTGCCGAAGCCCTTGGTGGTGACCCGGGGCCCCGGCGGCGACTGGCGGCGCTTGAACTCGGCCCGGTCGACCAGGCGGGCCACCCGCTCGGCCAACGCCGGGTCGGCCCCGTCGGCCACGATGTCGGCCAGGCTCCGGTCGCGCTCGACGTAGTCGGCGAGGATCGGGTCGAGCACCTCGTAGGGCGGCAGGCTCTGGTCGTCACGTTGGTCGGGCCGCAGCTCGGCCGATGGTGGCTTCACCAGGGTGTGGCGGGGGATGCGGTCGGTGCCGGCGACCTCGTTGCGGTGCTCGCAGAGCCGGTACACGAGCAGCTTGCTGACGTCCTTGATGACGGCGAAGCCTCCGGCGGAGTCGCCGTAGAGCGTGGAGTAACCCACCGCCGCCTCGCTCTTGTTGCCGGTGTTCAGCAACAGCCATCCGAAGGCGTTGGACAACGCCATCAGCACCACGGCGCGCACCCGGCTCTGCAGGTTCTCCTCGGTGAGGCCCAGCGGGTGCCCGGTGAAGGCCGGCTCGAGCATCCCCATGAGGGCGGTGTGGGCCGCCTCGATGGGCACGGTGCGGTGCTCGATGCCCAGGTTCTCGGCCAGCTGGCGGGCGTCGTCGACCGAGTGCTCGCTCGAGTAGCGCGAGGGCATGAGGACGCCGTGCACGTGGTCCGGGCCCAGGGCGTCGACGGCGATGGTGGCCACCAGCGCCGAGTCGACGCCGCCCGACAACCCGACCACCACGTCGGTGAAGCCGTTCTTGCGCACGAAGTCACGGGTGCCGAGCACCAGCGCCTCCCAGACCTCGGCCTCCTCGCCGAGGGGTGGGGCCACGCCCGGGGGCGCGGACGACGGCCGCTCGCCGGGGCGGGCCGACGGGCCCTCGACCACCGCCAGCGGCTCGGTGGACCGGCGGGCGGCCACTGCGACGTCGACCACGGCGAGGCCCTCGCGGAACTGCGGCATGCGGGCCGACACCGTCCCGCCGGCGTCGACGACCATGGAGTCGCCGTCGAAGACCAGCTCGTCCTGTCCCCCGACCTGGTTGACGTAGACGAGGGGCACACCGGACTCGAGGGTGCGGGCCGCGAGGGTGCGGGCCCGGCCGTCACGCTTGCCGGCGTGGTAGGGCGAGGCGTTCACGTTGACGACGATGCCGGCGCCACCGCGGGCCAGCTCGGCGACCGGACCGTCGGCCACCCAGGCGTCCTCGCAGATGGAGACGCCCACGTCCACCCCCGCCACCCGGAACAGCCGCAGGGGTTCGCGACCCGGCACGAAGTAGCGCTGCTCGTCGAACACGGAGTAGTTGGGCAGCCGCCGCTTGCGGTAGGTGCCGAGCACCCGACCCTCGGCGCAGACGGCCACCGCGTTGTAGAGGCCGGCGGGGCGGGCTTCGATGTCGTGGCCCTCCGACGACCAGGCGTCGATGTCGTCGACGTCGACGAAGCCGACCACCGCCACGCAGGATCCCGACCGCTCGGCCACGCGGGCCACGGCCTCGAGGTTGTCGCGCACGAAGCCCTGTCGCAGCAGCAGGTCCTCGGGCGGGTAGCCGGTGACGGCCAGCTCGGGCAGGGCGACCAGGTCGCACCCGGCCGACTCCGCCTCGCCCATGGCGGCGACGATGCGCTCGACGTTGCCCGCCAGGTCACCGACCACGGGGTTCATCTGGGCCAGGGCGACTCGCAGCTCGGACATGGTCCGACCTTACGGCCCCGTCGATCCCGACCCATGCCCTCCGCCCGGCCGCGTAGGGTCTCGGTTCGTGACCGAGGCCGTGCCATCAGACCTCGTCGAGCGGGCCGAGCGCAGCGCCTCGCCGGCCACCGTCCGGGTCACCCTCGAACGTCTCGCCGACGATGCCCCCGACGTGGTGGCCGCCGCGGCCGACCACGAAGGCACCGCCGCGGCGCTCGTGGCCGTGCTGGCCGCCAGCCGTTCGCTCACCCGGGTCATCGAGGTCCGCCCCCAGGTCGCGCTCGACGTGCTCGCCGACCTCGACCGGCGCCCGCCGGTGGACGACGGCAGCCTCGAGGCCCTGGTCGACTGGCGCAACCTCGAGTTCCTGCGCATCGCCGCCCGCGACCTCACCGGGCTCGATCGGCTCGAACAGGTCGGAGCCCAGCTGGCCGACCTCGGCCGCCAAGCCCTGGAATCGGCCTGCCGCCTGGCCGAGGACGCCGATCGCGACGGACCCGACGGCGTCACGCTCGCGGTGGTCGGCATGGGCAAGCTGGGCGGCTCGGAGCTCAACTACTCGAGCGACATCGATGTCATGTTCGTCGGCGAGGGCACCCGGACCCGCCTCGAACGCCGGGCCCGAGCGGTGATGGAGATCGCCGGGCACTGCTTCCGGGTGGACGCCAACCTGCGCCCCGAGGGTCGCGACGGCCCCCTGGTGCGCTCGGTCGAGTCCTACGAGGCCTACTGGGAGCGTTGGGCCGAGCCCTGGGAGTTCCAGGCCCTGCTCAAGGCCCGTCCGGCGGCCGGCGACGCCACCCTCGGCGAACGCTGGCTCGAAGCCGCCCAGGAGCGGCTCTGGAACCGCCCGTCGGATGCCGACACCCTCCGCTCGCTGCGAGCCATGAAGCAGCGGGCCGAATCGGAGGTGGCCAAGAAGGGGCTGGCGGCACGAGAGCTGAAGCTGGGGCCCGGCGGCATCCGCGACATCGAGTTCACCATCCAGCTGCTCCAACTGGTCCACGGGCACCTCGACCCCCAGCTCCGGGGCCCGACGACGTTGTCCACCCTCGCCGAGATGGCGTCGGCCGGCTACGTCGACAGCGGCGATGCCGACGACATGGCCACCGCCTACCGCCTGCTGCGCACCACCGAGCACCGGGTCCAGCTCGTCGACGAGCAGCAGGTGCACGCCCTGCCCTCCGACCGGGCGGCGCTCGACCACCTGGCGCGGGTCATGGGTCGACGCGACACCACCGACGGCTCCGCCGCCGACCAGCTGCTTCGCGATCTGCGCAAGGCGCGCGTCGGAGTGCGCGCCATCCACGAGCGCGTGTACTTCCGCCCGCTGCTCGAAGCCTTCGCCCAGGCCTCTCCCGAGGACGCCGCCCTCTCCCCCGAAGCGGCCGCCGCCCGGCTCAGCGCCTTCGGCTTCCTCGACGCCAAGCGCACCCAGGCCGCGGTCAAGGAGCTCACCCGCGGGATGAACCGGTCCAGCCGTCTGATGCAGCAGCTGCTCCCGCTGTTGCTCGACTGGTTGTCGCAGTCCCCGGACCCGGACCTCGGGCTGTTGTTGGTCCGCAACCTGCTCGGCCACGACCGCAACAACCGCACCATGGCCGAGACGTTCCGCGACTCCCCGGCCACGGCCCAGGCCCTGTGCACCCTGGCCGGCACCAGCCGGATGCTGGGCGACGTGTTGGTGCGCAACCCCGACCTGGTGGCCCGCCTCGACCAACCCGACCGGCTCGAGACCAAGCCCCACGACGAGCTGGTGCACAGCGCCGACCGGGCCGTGCAGTGGCGAGGCGACGTCAGTGAACGCCAGGAGACCCTCCAGCGGTGGAACCGCCGCCACCTCTTCGGGGTCGCCGCCCGCGACGTGCTCGGCCACGCCGACGTGCACCAGGTGGGCGCCGACCTCACCGACCTCGCCGCGGCAACCCTCGAGAGCGCCCTCACCGCCCTCGATCCCCAGGTCCCGTTCGCGGTGCTCGGCCTCGGGCGCTTCGGCGGCGCCGAGTTGGCCTACGCCAGCGACCTCGATGTGATCTTCGTGCACGACGGACGAGGCGCCGCCGGCACCGACGAGGCCAAGCGCCTCGCCACCGGCCTGGTGCGCTTCGTGGGCGGTTCGACGCCGGCGGGCCGCATCTACGAGGTCGACGCCGCCCTGCGCCCGGAGGGCAAGAACGGGCCCCTCGCCCGCAGCTTCGGCGCGTTCGAGCCCTACTGGCGGGACACCGCCCAGACCTGGGAACGCCAGGCCATGACCCGCGCCCGCTTCGCTGCCGGCGACCGCGACCTCGGCGAGCGCCTGCTCGACCTGCTCGATCCGTTCATCTGGCGAGGAGGGCTCACCGCCGACCAGATGCGCGACATCCGCCGCATGAAGGCGCGCATCGAAGCCGAGCGCATCCCCTCCGGCGAGGACCCCGAGTTCCACCTCAAGCTCGGCCCCGGGTCGTTGTCGGACGTGGAGTTCACCGCCCAGATGCTCCAGCTCCAGTACGGCGTGAAGGCCACGGGCACGCTCGACGCGTTGCGGGCGCTCCGCGACGCCGACGTGCTTCTCCCCGACGACGCCGAGGTGCTGGGCGAGGCCTACGAGTTCTGCGAGCGGGTGCGCAACCGGTGGTTCCTCGTGAACTCCGGTCCGGGGGACGCCCTGCCCAGCCGGGCCGAGGAGCTGGTGTGGCTGGCCCGATCGCTCGATACCACACCGGGTGGGCTGCGGGACCACTACCGTCGGGTCACGAGACGGTCCCGCAAGGTGGTCGAGCGCGTCTTCTACGGCCTCCCCGACGGCGTCGCCTGATCCCCGACCGCGGGCAGCTCGTCAGATTGCGTTCATCTTCCGGCCTGCACCACCCTTGACCGGTCCTGCAGAGCCGACGAGGAGCACCACCGCAGATGATCGACGAGAAGTTGGAAGGCGTCTTCGCCGAGGTGGTCGCCCGCAACCCCGGGGAGGTCGAGTTCCACCAGGCCGCCCGCGAGGTCTTCGAGTCACTCGGGCCGGTGCTGGCCAAGTACCCCGAGCTCGCCGACCAGAAGGTCATCCAGCGGATCTGCGAGCCCGAGCGCCAGATCATCTTCCGGGTCCCGTGGCAGGACGACCACGGCGAGATCCACATCAACCGGGGTTTCCGGGTGGAGTTCAACAGCGCCCTCGGGCCCTACAAGGGCGGCCTGCGGTTCCACCCCTCCGTCTACCTCGGCATCGTGAAGTTCCTCGGCTTCGAGCAGATCTTCAAGAACGCCCTGACCGGCATGCCCATCGGCGGCGGCAAGGGCGGGGCCGACTTCGACCCCAAGGGCCGCAGCGACAGCGAGATCATGCGCTTCTGCCAGAGCTTCATGACCGAGCTCTACCGCCACATCGGCGAGCACACCGACGTCCCCGCCGGCGACATCGGGGTGGGCACCCGCGAGATCGGCTACCTGTTCGGCCAGTACAAGCGCATCACCAACCGCTACGAGTCGGGAGTGCTCACCGGCAAGGCCACCACCTGGGGTGGGGCGCTGGTGCGTACCGAGGCCACCGGCTACGGCACCGCCTACTTCACCCGGGAGATGCTGCACGCCCGCGGCGACAGCCTCGAGGGCAAGAAGGTCCTCGTGTCGGGGTCGGGCAACGTGGCCGTCTACGCCATCGAGAAGGTGCACCAGCTCGGCGGCACCGTGGTCGCCTGCTCGGACTCCTCCGGTGTGGTCCACGACGCCAAGGGCATCGACGTCGAGCTGCTCAAGCAGGTCAAGGAGGTCGAGCGGGGCCGCGTCAGCGACTACGCCGCGCGCCGCGGCGACGCCACCTACCGCGAGGACGGCAACATCTGGGAGATCCCGTGCGACGTGGCCCTGCCGTGCGCCACCCAGAACGAGCTCACCGGCCGCGACGCCCGCACGCTGGTGCGCAACGGCTGCGTGGCGGTGGCCGAGGGCGCCAACATGCCCACCACGCCGGAGGGGGCGCGCGTCTTCCTCGAAGCCCAGATCGCCTTCGGCCCCGGCAAGGCGGCCAACGCCGGTGGCGTGGCCACCTCGGCGCTCGAGATGCAGCAGAACGCCAGCCGCGACAGCTGGACGTTCGAGCACACCGAGCACCGCCTGGCCGACATCATGACGGGCATCCACGACACCTGCCACCACACGGCCGAGCAGTTCGGCGCCCCGGGCAACTACGTGGTCGGGGCCAACATCGCCGGCTTCCTGCGGGTGGCCCGGCCCATGGTCGCCCTCGGGCTCATCTAGCGCACTCCCGTTCCCACCCCGGCGAGAGGCCGAGGACCTCCGGGGTCAGCCGCGACCCCCGAGCGCCGGGGTGGGCGTGAAGCGCACCGGCATGGCCTCGGGGCCGGTGATGAAGTTGGAGGCCCGCCACTCCAGCGGCTCGTCGGTGGCCAGCTCGAGGTCGGGCATGCGCCGCAGCACCTCGGAGAACATGACCCGCAGCTCGAGACGGGCGAGCGACGAGCCGAGGCAGAAGTGCGGACCGAAGCCGAAGGCCAGGTGCGGGTTCGGGTTGCGCTGCACGTCGAAGCGGTCGGGCTCGTCGAACACCCGGGGATCGCGGTTGGCGGCCGGGTACATGAGCATGACCTGATCGCCCTCGTGGAGCTGCTCGCCCCGCAACTCGAGGTCGCGGGTGACGGTGCGCGACATGTTCTTGATGGGCGTCACCCAGCGCAGCAGCTCCTCCACGGCCGTCTCCATGGATTCGGGCTCGTCGAGGTGGTCGATGAGGTGCTGGCGCTGGTCGGGCCACTCCATGAGGGCCAGGGCGCCCCCGGTGAGCACATGGCGGGTGGTCTCGTCGCCGCCGATGAGGATGAGCAGGGTCTCCTGCACGAGCGACTCGTCGTCGAGCTTGTGGCCGTCGATCTCGGCGTGGCAGAGCACGCTGACGAGGTCGGGTTGGGGAGCCTTGGCCCGCCGGTCGGCGATGACGCCGAGCTGGTACTCACGGAACCCGAGGCTGGCCTCGAGGGTGGCGGCCTGCACCTCGGGGGTCGGGTCGGCGGTGGTGCCCTTGATCAGGTCGTCGGACCAGCGCAGCAGGTCGTCGTGGGCTTCGGGTTCGAAGCCCAGCATGTCGGCGATGAGCAGCAGGGGCAGGGGCGCGGCGACATCCCACACGAAGTCGCACTCGCCCTTCTCGGTGACCTTGTCGAGGATGCTGGTGCACAGCGATCGGATGTGCTCCTCGCGTTCGGACACCCGCTTCGGGGTGAACCCCCGGTTGACCAACGAGCGCCGCCGCTGGTGCTCGGGGTTGTCCATCGAGATCATCATGGGCAACGGATCGCCGTGTGGGCGCGGCGCCCGCTGCGACGAGTAGGTGGCCGGGTCCTTCTCGATGGCCAGCACGTCGTCGTAGCGGGTGATGCCCCACACGTCGTTGGCCTCGTCGTGGTACACGGGCGCGTTCTCGCGCATCCAGGCCCACAGGTCGTGGGGCTGGCGGGCGTACCAGTTGCCGTCGAGCAGATCGATGTCGTCGCGGACGGCGTGAGCCATGGTGTTCCCCCTGTGCGTCGCCGACGTCGGCGCAGGCCCCGTCGGTCTCCCCTGACCGGGGACCCTAACGAAGGGGACCGGTCCGCGCCTGCGTCAGCCGGCGTCGCCGCTGCGCAGGCGGTCGAGGACCAGCTCGTACTCGACGATCTCGGCCAGCTGGTTGCGGGCGATGTCGCTGGCGAACTGCTTCACGTAGGCGTTGGAGCCGTTGGCGGCCTCGTACTCACCCATCTCCGCCCCGGCCACGTGGTGGTCGATCATCAGCTCGAGGAAGAGCTCTTCGGCTTCGCCCGCCGGGGCCGCGCCCAACGCCTCGAGCTCCTCGGCGGTGGCCATGCCGGGCATCGCCGACGCCGGCATGGGGGCCATCCCCATCCACTCCATGGCGGGACGATCGGGATCGGTGCCCCGTTCGACGCCCCCGCGACCGAGCACGGTCTCCATGAGCCCGAGCTCCCAGCGCTGCTGCAGGATGATCTCCTGGGCGAAGGAGCGCACCGTGGAGTCCTCGGCCTCGCCGAGGACGAACAGCGACATCTCCACCGCCTGGTCGTGGTGGTCGATCATGTCGAGCAGGAAGCCCTCATCGGTGGCCGACAGCTCGTTGGGGCTGGGTTCGGCGAAGGCCCGCACGGCGTAGCCGACGGCGCCGGCCAGGAACGCCAACGCCACCACCGCGACCACCCACTGCAACGAGCTCCGCGGCTTCACCGACTCGACCAGACCAGGACCTTCCATGGCGGCGAACCCTACCGGTGCGCACCACGTCGCCGGCCGCGCACCCCGTGACAGACCCGAGGACGGCGGGCCGCGCCGCAGTAGGTTGCCGGTCGGGACGGAACGACAGGGGGACGGTCCATGGACGCCGCGCAGATCCGAGCCGAGCTCGACCATCCGGTGATCGACGCCGACGGCCACATCATCGAGTTCATCCCGCTGTTGCGCGACCTGGTGGCCGACGAGGCCGGCGGGGCGGTGGCTGATCGCTTCGACGCCCTGGTCGGCTCGGCGGCCATGCGCCGGGGGCTCGACCTCGAGACCCGCCGGGCCCACGCCGTCGCCCGCACCGGGTGGTGGGGCGTGCCGGCCCGCAACACCAGGGACCGGGCCACGGCGATCGTGCCCGGCCTGCTGTACGACCGCCTCGACGAGCTGGGCATCGACGTCGCCGTGCTCTACCCGACCGTGGGCCTCACGGTCATGGCCGTCGACGACGACGAGCTGCGCCGCGCCGTCGCCCGGGCCTGCAACCGCTACTACGCCGAGGCCTACGGCCCCTACTCCGACCGGCTCCGTCCGGTGGGCGTGATCCCCACCTACGACCCCGACGAGGCCATCGCCGAGCTCGAGCACGCCACCACCACGTTGGGGCTGAAGGGCTTCCTGTTCGGGGGGTTGGTCCTGCGCCCCACCCCGGGCCACGACCCGTCGGATCGGGCCGCCCGGTGGGTCGACGGCCTGGGCCTCGACAGCGTCCACGACTACGACCCGCTGTGGGCCCGCTGCGTCGAGCTGGGGGTGTCGCCCACCTTCCACTCCACCGGCATCGGCTTCGGCAGCCGGGTCTCGCCCACCAACTACGTGGCCAACCACATCGGGAACTTTGCCGCCGGCAGCGAGGCCGTGTGCCGCTCGCTGTTCTTCGGCGGCGCCATGACCCGCTTCCCCGAGCTCTCCTTCGCCTTCCTCGAAGGGGGTGCGGCCTGGGCGTGCAACCTGCTCGCCGACGCGGTCAGCCACTTCGAGAAGCGGAACCGTGAGGCCCTGGCCCACTACGACCCGGCCCACCTCGACCGGGACGAGCTGCGCTCGTTGTTCGACGCCCACGCCGACCCCGCCTTCCAAGAGCGACGGGATCGCCTCGACGAGACCCTCGGCTTCCTCTCCGACCCCGACGAGGACCCGGCCACGCTCGACGAGTGGGCCCGCAGCGGCATCCGGTCGGTCGACGACATCGTGTCGGTGTTCACCCGGCAGTGCTTCTTCGGCTGCGAGGCCGACGACCCCATGAACGCCCTGGCCTTCGACGGTCGCATCAACCCCGGCGGGAGCCAGCTGCAGGCCATGTTCGCCTCCGACATCGGGCACTGGGACGTCCCCGACTTCACGGAGGTGCTGCCCGAGGCCTGGGAGCTGGTCGAGCACGGTCTCGTGACCCGCTCGCAGTTCGCCGACTTCATGTTCGGCAACGTGGCCCGCCTGTTCACCTCGACCGACCCGGGGTTCTTCGACGGCACCGTGGTGGAGGCCGAGGTGAAGGAGCTCCTGGCCCGCTGACCCGCCTCGGCGACGAGGACCGGGCACCGGGTCACCGGGTCACCCGGCGCCGTCAGGGTGACGGCCGGTGGCCTCGACCCCCGTGCGGAGCCGTGGCCCGCAGTGCGGCCCGCAGCCCTCCGGAGTGCTCGGCCATGACCCGACCGGCGTGGTGCGCCGGTCCCATGGCCGCTCCGGAGAGGGCCACCGCCTCGGCCACGTCGTCGAGCTCCACGTCGTAGACGGTGAAGAAGTTGGGACCGAACCGGGCGGGTTCACGGCGCACCCACCGCGACGCGTCGGCGAAGGCCCCGGAGTCGACCATGTCGACCACGTGCACCTCGTCGAGCCACCGGCTCCACGGTTCGGTGACCGCCGGATCGGTGGGTCCGACGTAGGCGACCACCTGGCCGGTGAGGGCCGCCGACGGCTCGCGCCGGCCCCGCCACCGGCTCCCGGTGGGGACGAAGACGTCGACGGCGCTGACGACGTGGGCCGGGTGGTGGGTGCCGTCGGAGCGCCCGGCGTCGAGCCGGTCGAGCAGCGCCGGGGCGCCCCGCTCGACATCGGAGAGCTCGTAGATGGTGACGTGGGTGAAGCCCACCGGCGGGGCGAAGCCCTCCGGCCGGTCGTCCACCTCCCAGCGGGTGGCCACCCACGCCCCCGACGCCGCCGCCACGGCCGGGACGTGGACCTCCCCGGACCAGGCGTCCCAGTCGTCCTCGACCGCGAAGTCGCTCGGGCGGCTGAACTCCACCACGATCCCGTCGGTACCGGAAGGGACGCGCATCCACCCTGTCTACCGCCCTCTCCCGGCCGCAGCCGGCCGCAGTCGGCCGTCTGTCGTGCCGGTTCCGGGCCGCACCCTGCCTCGGAACCCCGGCGGAGCACCGCGAACTACCTTCGGGGCGAGCTTCGGGGGGCGACACGACGATGCCCTCCCACGACGCGAAGGGGATCGACGTGGACGAGCGCGAGCCGGGTGGGCCGCTGCAGGGCGTGACCGTCATCGAGATGGCCGGGCTGGGGGCGCTGCCGTTCGGCACCCAGAAGCTGGCCGACATGGGTGCCGACGTCATCCGGGTGCACCGGGTCAGCGAGGTGCCACCCGAACCGGTGCCCTTCACCTACTCCGAGTACAACCGGGGCCGCCGGTCCATCGCCGTCGACCTCAAGCACCCCGAGGGCGTCGCCGTCATCGAGGCCCTGGCGGCGACGGCCGACGCCTTCGTCGAGTCCTTCCGGCCCGGCGTGTGCGAACGCCTCGGCATCGGCCCCGACGACCTCCTCGCCGTGAACCCCCGCCTGGTCTACGGACGCCTCACCGGCTGGGGTCAGGACGGCCCGCTGGCCCACAGCGCCGGACACTCGCTCAACTACGAGGCCATCACGGGAGCCATCGGCTCCATCGGCCCCAAGCACGGGGCGCCCATCCCGCTGCTGCAGGTGCTCGGCGACTTCGCCGGCGGCGGCCTGCACCTGGCCTACGGGGTGGTGTGCGCCCTGTTCGAGGCCCAGCGCTCCGGGCACGGACAGGTGGTCGACACGGCCATGGTCGACGGGGTCATGGCCCTCTACTCGGTCTTCTACGGCATGGCCCGCAGCGGCATGCACACCGAGGACATCGGCACCAACTTCTTCGACGGCGGGTCGCCCTCCTACAACGTCTACGAGACGAGCGACGGCCAGTACGTGACCCTCGCCCCGATCGAGCCCCAGTTCTACGCCGAGCTGCTGGCCCGCCTGGAGCTCGACCCCGCGTCGCTGCCGGATCGTGACGACCCGGCCAACTGGGACGCCCTGTTCGACATCTTCCAGCAGGTCATGCGCACCCGTACCCGCGACGAGTGGGAGGAGCTGCTCGGCGGCACCGACGTGTGCTTCGCCCCCGTCTACCGCCTGGCGGAGGCCCCCGACCACCCCCACAACGTGGCCCGCGGGGCGTTCACCGAGGCTCCCGGCGGCGGCACCGAGCTGGTCCCGGCTCCCCGCTTGTCGCGCACCCCCGGCCGCCCGGGGAACAACTACGCCTACCCGGGCGCCGACACCGACGCCGTGCTGCGCCAGGCCGGGTTGGACCCCGACGCCCTGCGTCAGAGCGGCGCCGTCGGCTGACCCGGACCTCCGAACCGAGCATCTTCGTGGCCTGACCCAGCCGAGGGATCGCAACGCCCGAAGCCGACCAGGCTCCAGGACGCGGCCAGTCCGCTGCATCCTGAGAACAGGGGCGGATCAGGGCGGACGGAACGGCACTCCCCGGACGCGAGAAACCGCAGGTCAGAGGGCATTTCTGGCCTCCGACCTGCGGTCTCGCAGAACCTTCGGATCAGATGTCGTAGTACATCGAGAACTCATAGGGGTGCGGGCGCAGGCGGATGGCGTCCACCTCGTTCTTGCGCTTGTACTCCACCCAGGTGTCGATGAGGTCGTCCGTGAACACCCCGCCGGCCTTCAAGAAGTCGTTGTCGGACTCCAGGGCGTCGAGGGCCTGCTCGAGCGTGGCGGGCACCTGCGGCACCTTGGCCAGCTCCTCGGGCGGGAGGTCGTAGAGGTCCTTGTCGACCGGCGCCGGCGGCTCGATGCGGTTCTGGATGCCGTCGAGGCCGGCGAGCATCATGGCCGAGAAGGCCAGGTAGGGGTTCGACGTGGAGTCGGGGCAGCGGAACTCGATGCGCTTGGCCTTCGGGCTCTGCGACGCCAGCGGGATGCGGCACGAGGCCGAACGGTTTCGCTGGCTGTACACCAGGTTCACCGGCGCTTCGTAGCCCGGGACCAGCCGCTTGAAGCTGTTGGTCGTCGGGTTGGTGAAGGCGATGACAGCGTGGGCGTGGTGCAGCAGGCCGCCGATGTACCAGCGGGCGGTGTCGGACAGCCCGGCGTAGCCGGCCTCGTCGAAGAACAGCGGCTCGCCGCCCTTCCAGAGCGACTGGTGGGTGTGCATGCCCGAGCCGTTGTCCTCGAAGATCGGCTTGGGCATGAAGGTCAGCGACTTGCCGGCCTGCCAGGCCACGCCCTTGAGGATGTACTTGAAGGTCATGAGCTGGTCGGCCATGGACTGGAGGGTGTTGAACTTGATGCCGATCTCGCCCTGACCACCCGAGGCCACCTCGTGGTGGTGCAGCTCGGTCTCGATGCCCACCTCGTGCAGGGCGACCGACATGTCCGAGCGCAGGTCCTGGTAGTGGTCCATCGGCGGGACGGGGAAGTAGCCCTGCTTGGTGCGCGGCTTGTAGGAGAGGTTGCCGCCCAGCTCCTCGGTGCCGGTGTTCCAGACGCCCTCGATGGAGTCGACCGCGTAGAAGGAACCGTTGGGCTGGGTGTCGAAGCGCACGTCGTCGAAGACGAAGAACTCGGCCTCGGGACCGAAGAAGGCGGTGTCGGCGATGCCGGTGCTCTTGAGGTAGGCCTCGGCCTTCTGGGCCACGTAGCGGGGGTCACGGCTGTAGCTCTCACCGGTGACCGGATCGGCCACGTAGCAGTGGATCACCATGGTCTTGCGCTTCATGAACGGGTCCATGTACGCCGTGTTGGGGTCGGTGATCAGGACCATGTCGGATTCCTGGATCTCCTGGAACCCGCGCACCGAGGAACCGTCGAAGCCGTGGCCGTCGGTGAAGTGGTCTTCGCTCAGCACGTGGGCGGGGATGGTCACGTGCTGCATGACGCCCGGCAGGTCGGAGAAGCGGAGATCGACGAACTCGCACTCCTCGTCCTTGACCATCGCCAGCACTTCTTCGGGGGTGCGTTCCTGCACGGTTCCTCCTGGGGGTGTGCGGCCCACATGCCGCAGTGGTTGTCGAGATCTTGACCGGTGCCCGGCATTCCCACCAGTGCCATCGGGGGCGCAGGTACGACGCGCGGGTGTCCGGTCGATGTTCAGCGTGTCAGCGGGGGTTTTCCGCCCTGTTGCCCGTTTGTGAACGCTAGATGAAGCAGGCCCTCGGTGTGACCGTCGCCCTGGGACTGGTCGAGGAGCTGTGCGAGGATCCGGCTCATGGAACGCCAGCAGGACTACGTGCTGCGCACCGTCGAGGAGCGCGGCGTCCGCCTCATCCGCCTGTGGTTCACCGACGTGCTCGGCCAGCTCAAATCGGTCGCCATCTCGCCCGCCGAGCTCGAGAACGCCTTCGAGGAAGGCATGCACTTCGACGGGTCAGCCATCGACGGCTTCAGCCGGGTGCAGGAGAGCGACGTGCTCGCCAAGCCCGACCCCAACACCTTCGAGCTGCTGCCGTGGGGCGACGCCACCGACGTGTCGGGGCGCATGTTCTGCGACATCTTGAGCCACGACGGCAACCCGTTCGAGGGTGACCCCCGCCAGGTCCTCAAGCGCAACCTCGACCGGGCCCACAGCCGCGGCTTCAACTTCATGGTGGCCCCGGAGATGGAGTTCTTCTACTTCCGCAACGGCGACGCCAGCACCCCACTCGAGGCCCTCGACAGCGGCTCGTACTTCGACCTGACCACCGCCGACGTGGCCAGCGACCTGCGCAAGCGCACCCTCCTGGTCCTCGAGCACATGGGCATCCCGGTGGAGTACTCCTTCCACGAGGACGCTCCCAGCCAGCACGAGATCGACCTGCGCTACACCGACGCGCTGAGCATGGCCGACAACGTCATGACCTTCCGCCTCGTCGTGCGCGAGATCGCCCTGGAGCAGGGGGCCTACGCCACGTTCATGCCCAAGCCCCTCGCCGGCGTGCAGGGCTCGGGGATGCACACCCACCTCTCGCTGTTCGAGGGCGACGAGAACGCCTTCCACGACCCCGGCGACCAGTACGGGCTGTCCAAGGTCGCCCGTGGCTTCATCGCCGGGCTGATGCACCACGCTCCCGAGATCACCGCGGTCACCAACCAGCTGGTGAACTCCTACAAGCGCCTCATCGCCGGCTACGAAGCCCCCGTCTACGTCACGTGGGCCCGCAACAACCGGTCGGCCCTCATCCGCATCCCGGTCACCAAACGAGGCAAGCAGTCCTCCACCCGCATCGAGTACCGGGCTCCCGACCCGGCCTGCAACCCGTACCTCGCCTACTCGGTGATCCTCGCCGCCGGCCTCAAGGGCATCGAGGACGGTTACGAGCTGCCGAACGAGTCGCTCGCCAACGTGTTCGAGATGACCGCCTCCGAACGCGCCGCCGAGGGCATCCGCCCGCTGCCGCAGTCGCTCTCCGACGCCCTCGACGTGATGGAGCAGTCCGAGCTGGTCGCCGAAGCCCTCGGTGAGCACATCTTCGAATGGTTCCTGCGCAACAAGCGCTCGGAGTGGTTCGACTACAAGGCCCAGGTCACCCAGTTCGAGCTGGACCGGTACCTGCCGACCTGGTGACGGTGATGGAACCCATCTTGTTGCACCCCGATCCGGTGCCTCCGGAGCTCGCCCAGGCCCTCGACCTGGCCGGCTACCCGTGGAAGGCCGTCGCCGACGAGACCGGAGCGGCGCGCCTCGAACCGGGCGAGGGCTGGGCCGGGGCCATCGTGGTCGCCGACGTCGACCCGGAGCGGGCGTTCGCCCTGTGCCGGGCGCTGCGCAAGCGCGACATCCCCCTCGAACCCCTCTTGTTGCTCGTGAGCGGCAGCCAGCTGTCCGAGCTCGAGCTGCGCGACGACCTCTTCGACGACTTCTGCCTCAGCCCTTTCCACCCCCGGGAGCTCGAGGCCCGCCTCAAGCACCTCTTCTGGCGCACCGGCCAGGGCACCCGACCGGAGCTGGTCGAGTACGGCGAGCTGATGCTCAACCTCGAGACGTACCAAGCGGCCATCGCCGGCAAGCCGCTCGACCTCACCTACATGGAGTACGAGCTACTCAAGTTCCTCTCGTCGCACCCGGGCAAGGTGTTCACCCGCGAGACCCTCCTCAGCCGGGTGTGGGGCTACGAGTACTACGGCGGCGCCCGCACCGTCGACGTCCACATCCGGCGCCTGCGGGCCAAGCTCGGCGAGGAGCACGCCGGTCTCATCCAGACCGTCCGCAGCGTCGGCTACCGCTTCGGTCAGTCCCGCTGGACGCTCTGATACTGGTCGCGCGGAGCGCGACGGTGTGGCGGGGTCGCTGGCGCTCCCGACCCGCCACCCGACCACCACCCGAGAGCCCACCCACCGACGGGCGCGGAGCGCGACGGTGTGGCGGGGTCGCTGGCGCTCCCGACCCGCCACCCGACCGCATGCCGCTGCCGCACCGACCACGCGGAAGCGCCGCCCTCGCGGGCGGCGCTTCGAACGTCAGACCTGTGAGGTCGCTCAGACTGGACGGACGTCCTGTGCCTGATCGCCCTTCGGGCCACTGGTCACCTCGAACTCGACGGCTTGGCCCTCCTCGAGGGAGCGATAGCCCGAACCAGAGATCGCGCTGTAGTGCACGAACACGTCGGGGCCACCCTCTCGGGAGATGAAGCCGTAACCCTTCTCGGCGTTGAACCACTTGACGGTACCGGAGGCCACTCCGACACCCCTTTCTGTCCTGCGGGGTCGGAACACCTTCCCTGCACCTTCTCAACGAGGCGAGACGCTAGCGGAGGGTTTCCCCGCCGTCGACGGGTTCTTCGATCCACCGCCCGATGACCGGTCGCGCCGACGCGACCGACGGGCCCGGCTGTACGGGCGTCAGCTCCGGTTGGAGAGCTCGAGATCCTCGGTGCCGGTGTAGAGGTCGTCGACCTCGGTCTTGGTGGCCCAACCCAGCAGGGCGGCCACCAGCGACATGGTGACGAGGAAGCCCACGGGGATGACCACGACGAGGACCAGCACGATGATGACGACGCTCACGACGCCGATGGTACCCACCCGGCCGGCCGCGGGCGAAGACGGCGCCGGACCTCAGCGGGGGGCGTGGGCCCAGGCCTCGATCTCGACGAGGGCCACCATGGGCAGCTCGGACACCGCCACCGCTGACCGGGCCGGTCGGTGGTCGCCGAAGGCGGCCATGTAGGCCTCGTTCATGATCGGGTAGTCGCGCATGTGGCGCAGGAAGACCGTGGTCTTCACCACGTCGGTGAGCGCGGCGCCCTCGCCGGCCAGCAGTGCCGCGATGTTGGCGACGGCCTGGGTGGTCTCGTCCTCGACGCCGCCCGAGACCATCTTGCCCTCGCGGATGCCGACCTGGCCGGACACCACGAGGAGGTCGCCGGCGCGGACGATCGGCGAGTAGGGCCCGACGGGAGCAGTCATGAACTCAGCTTCCCACGGGCCACGACGGCGGGCAGCCGCGAGCCAGCCACAGCGCGGAGGCCACCGCGGCAAAGGCGGCGTCGGAGCCGTTGATCGCCACCCGGTCGCTGGGCACCACCGCCACCTCGATGGTCGGCATGTCGGCGGCGCGCACGATGCCGAAGGACCGCACGGTGAGGTCGCCCACGTTGCCGTCGGCGTCGACCGCCAGGCCCTCGCTGGTGACCCAGCCCAGGGCCATGTGGGCGGCACCGATCACGTAGGAGCGCAGCACGACCTCGTCGAGCACCTCGCCGCACTCCACGTGCACCCGGATCACGTCGTCGGCCCCCACCGACGCCGTGGCCACCGAGCCCCACGGGGAGGTGACGGTGGCCTCGTGGGAACCACCGTCGCGCCGCGCCGCCAACGCGCTCAGCAGCACCGACGCCTCCGCCCAGCCCGCGGCGCGCACGGCCGCCGACGTCGGCGGTCCGGCCACGTCGACCTCCTCGACGACCAGCCCGGGCGCCATGGCACGCACGGCGTCGGCCACGCCGGGGGTGCGCACGACGCGCATCACCCCGGTGCCGTCGGCACGCACCCCGGCGGCGACGGGCGGGCGCTTGGGACCGAGGCGCACCGTGTCCTCGCGCGACAGCAGCACCCGCACGGCCCGTCCGTGGCGGTCGGCCAGCTCTCGGGCGGCCGCCGTCACCGGGGAGACGACCTTGCCCCCGAACGCGCCGCCGTTACCCAGCGGGCCGGCGGGCTCACCGCCCGGTTCGCACCACGACGCATCGGTCTCCAGGTAGGCCGGTTCGACCCAACTGGTGCACAGCGTGAGCTCCCAGTCGCCGTCGGGGACCGCGAGCGGCGGCACCGGCTCCACCGTCCCCCGCCGGCCCTGCACCTTGCCGGACGCGGCGCGAGCCTCGGCCAGCGTCTCGCCGACGGCCCACCCACCCGCACCGTCGGGCACGGCGACCAGCGCATCGGGCGGAGCGGAGTCATCGGCGAACCCGCCGTGGCCGAGCACCACGTCGGCGCCGACCTGCTGGGGCGTGTGCCCCTCGAGCCCTGCCCGTCGGGACGCGACCTTCAGGTCGCGCTCACCGGCGAGCGTGCCGGCCAACGCCGAAGCCCCGCTGGCGGCCACGGCCCACGCCTCGCCGATCGTCTGCCAGCCGGTGCACCGACACAGGTGGGCGGCCAGGGCCCGATCGACAGCGGCCCGGTCGTCGGGCGCGGTGCCCTTGGCCCGCAGGCCCTCGAGCCGGCAGATGATCCCGGGCGTGCAGAAACCGCACTGGCTGGCGCCACAGGCCACGAAGGCGTCGGCCCAACGTCGCCGGTCGTCGTCACCCAGGCCGTCGCTGGTGGTGATCACCCGCCCGGCGACGCGCCGCGCCGGGGTCACGCACGCCACCCGGGGCGCCCCGTCGACCAACACGGTGCAGCACCCGCACTGGCCCTGCGGGCTGCACCCGTCCTTGGCCGCGGTGATCCCGAGGTGCTCGCGCAGCACCGCCAGCAGCGACGAGCCGTCGTCGGCCACCGACACCGCGGTGCCGTCGACCACCAGGTCGATCGTGCGGGCGTCGGGACCGGGGGTCTGGTCGCGGTGGATCACCATCGCCCGGAGGATAGGTTCGGCGCCGCATGCGACCCGATTCCTCCCCCTCGCGCCCCGCCCGACCCAGCGCCATCCCTGCCCTCGATCGTCGCGGCTTCCTGCGTCGGGCGGGCCTGGTCGGCGGCGCCGGCCTGGTGGCCCTCGGCGCGCCCACGCTGCTCGCCGCCTGTGGCGGCTCCTCCGACGACCAGGACGCGACCGGGCGGATGGATCTGGCGCCGGTGGGCACGACGCTGGTGGGGCTGTTCAACTACCAGGGCGGGTACCTCGCCGCCGGCATCCCCCAACGGGCGGCCTTCGCCATCTCCAGCGCGGCCGGTGCACCCACGTCCGACGGACCCGACACCATCTCGGCCCGCCTCAGCCGCGAGGGCGTCGACAAGGGCGAGGTCGAGCTGCGCAAGCACGCCGACGGCACCCCGATCGCCTACTACCCCCTGCTGACCACCTTCGACGAGCCCGGCATCTGGGGGCTCACGACCACCTTCGACGACACCGAGTCCACCCAGAACTTCCAGGTGGACCGCCCCGAGCAGGTGGAGCTGGTGCAGCCCGGCCAGGCCATGATCCCCGTGGCCACGCCCACCGTCGCCGACGCCCGGGGGGTGACCCCCATCTGCACCGCGGAGCCCCAGTGCCCGCTGCACGAGCGCTCGTTGGCCGAGGTCCTCGCCGCCGGCGGACCGGTGGCGCTGCTCATCAGCACCCCCCGGTACTGCAGCACCACCGTCTGCGGGCCGGTCCTCGACCTGGTGATCGAGGAGAGCGCCGCCGTCAGCGGCCTCACCGTGGTGCACGCCGAGGTCTACGTCGATCCGGCGGCGGGCCCTGATCCGGCCAGCGCCGGCACCACCGACGCCGTCGACGCCTACGGGCTCAGCTTCGAGCCCAGCCTCTTCGTGGCCCGTGGCGACGGCATGGTGACGGCCCGCCTCGACAACGTCATGGATCGAGGCGAACTGGCCGAGGCCCTCGCCTCGTCCACCAGCTGACCGTCCGACGACGGCCACCGGCCACGCCGGCCGTGCGCCCCGGGCCGGGCCGGCCCCCAGGCCCCGGACGCGGCTCGGCCGCCCCGTGGGGCGGCCGGAGCAGATCGGACGGTGCCGGGCGACCGGCAGGGGTCAGCTGAAGGACTGACCGCAGCCGCAGGTCTTCTGGGCGTTGGGGTTGTCGATGGCGAACCCGGCGCCCTGCAGGCCGTCCTTGTAGTCGAGGGTGGCCCCGGAGAGCAGCTGGGCGCTGGAGGGGTCGACCACGACGGGCACGCCGCTGTCGTCGAGCACCATGTCCTCGGTGTCCTTCTCGCTGTCGAAGAACATCTCGTAGCTGAAGCCGCTGCAGCCGCCGGGGCGCACGGCCACCCGCAGCATCAGGCCGGCCTGGCCTTCTTGGTCGATGAGCTCCTTGACCTTGGTCGAGGCGGTATCGGTAAGCGTGATCACAGTTGGTCCTCCCGGGAACTCAGTGCAGTGGCAGGGTAGCGGGGTCGGGCCCGGTCGCGGTCATCCGAGGACGACCTCGACCTGGCAGGGGTTACGGTCGACGAGCGGGTGGAAGCGGGCGACGCCGCAGCCGTCCCAGGCCGCCACGAAGCCCTCGACCAGCCCGTTGTGCAGGGAGCACACGAGCTGGGGGTGGGTCTCGGCCAGATCGCGGAACGGGCAGTGGGCGAAGCCCATGGTGGCGCCGTCGTCGTGTTCGAGGGTCTCGGGGTCGAAGCCGAGCTTGGCCTGCTCGACGACCAGGGCGTCGAGGCAGTCCGAACCGGCGGGCCAGCGGGCGGCGTCGGCCTCGCCCTGGCGGCGCCCGGCTTCGGCGAGGTCGTCGCCCTCGAGCCCACCGGAGGCGGCAGCGTCGAGGAGGGTGCGCGCCAGCATGGGCCAGGATGTGGGCTCGAGACCCAGGGCGGGAGCGTCGGCCGAAAGGCTGTAGCGGTGCTGGGGACGGCCCACCGTGCCCCTCGTCTCGGCGTCGACCCGGAGCAGGCCGACGTCGCGCATGCGCTCGAGGTGGGGTCGCACGGTGTTGACGTGCAGGTCGAGGACGTCGGCGATCTCGGCGGTGGCCAGCGGGATGGGGGAGCGGGCCAGCTCCAGGTAGATGGCGTAGCGGGTGTTGTCGCCGAGGGCCTTGAGCACGTCGAGCCGCGGTGGGGCGGCGTTCGTCGACGGTTGGTCGACGGGCTCGGACTCCGGCGGGTTGGTCACGCCTCCGAGTTTACACGGCCCGAGCCGGTAGAATGTTTCCCATGTCCGCTGTCCCGACCTCCGACGACGTACTCGCCACCCTGCGCGGCGTGATCGACCCCGAGCTCGGCACCGACATCGTCGAGCTCGGCATGGCCCGACGGGCCACCGTCGACGACGCCGGGCACGTGGTCGTCGACGTCGCGCTCACCACGGCCGGGTGCCCGCTGCGCGCCCAGCTCCAGTCCGAGATCAAGGCCCGCATCGCCGACCTCCCCGGGGTCGAGTCGGTGAAGATCGACTGGGGCGAGATGACCCCGGAGCAGAAGTCGGCGGCCATGGCCAAGGCCCGCTGGAACGTCAAGGAGAGCGCACCCACCACCGCCGTGCCCCCCACCACCCGGGTGCTGGCCGTGGCGTCGGGCAAGGGCGGCGTGGGCAAGTCGTCGGTGTCGGCCAACCTGGCGGCCGCCCTGGCCGCCCAGGGGTACGCCGTCGGCGTGCTCGACGCCGACATCTGGGGGTTCTCGCTGCCGCGCATGCTCGGGCTCGACGCCCGGCTCGAGGCCACCAAGGACGCCTCCGGTTCCACCCGCATCGTGCCCCAACGCCTCGACATCGGTGCCGGCCGCCTCGAGGTGGTGTCGATGGGTCTGCTCGTCGACGACGAGACCGACGCCCTCATGTGGCGTGGGCTCATCCTCAACCGGGCCGTCCAGCACTTCCTCGAGGACGTGGCCTGGCCCGACGACCTGCAGTACCTCGTCATCGACATGCCGCCCGGCACGGGCGACGTCCAGATGGGCCTGGCCCGCATGCTCCCCCAGGCGGAGATGATCGTCGTCACCACGCCGGCGTTGGCCGCCCAGAAGGTCGCCGCCCGGGCCGTCACCATGGCCCGCAAGAGCTACCTGCGCGTCCTCGGCGCCGTCGAGAACATGAGCGCCTTCGAGTGCGAGCACGGCACCACCTACCCCCTCTTCGGCTCGGGCGGAGGCGCGGCGCTCGCCCACGACGCCGAGATCCCCCTGCTCGGCGCCATCCCCCTCGAACCGTCCGTGTCGAGCGGCAGCGACGTGGGGCGGCCCATCGCCCTCGGCGACGGCGCCGCCGCCGACGCCTTCCGGGCCATCGCCTCCCGACTGGCCGACGACCTGGCCCCGCCCATCGACATGGGCGGCTGCTCGGCTCGCCTGCTCGCCGCCGCCACCAGCGCCCTCGACGCCCTCGACGCCGAGGGGACCTGACCCCCTCCACCTCTACGGTGAGGGGCATGCGCAGGCCACGCCAGGTCCACGCGGCGAGCCGGCGACGCCGGTCCCGCTCCCACGGCGCCCTGTTCGCCGTCTCGGTGGCAGCGGCGACGCTGCTCGCCGCCTGCGCGCCGGACCTCGGCCAACAGGTCACCGCCGACGTCGAGCCCGCGCCGGTCACCGCCGGCGAGGCTCGCGCCGTGGCCGACAGCCTGTGGGCGTTCGCCGCCGACCTGCACCGTGCCCTGGTCGAGCGCGACCCCCTCGCCAACGCAGTCGTCAGCCCCGTCCCCGTCGCCGCCGGGCTGACCCAGGCCTGGAGCGGGGCGGGTGGCGCCACTCGAGAGCAGCTGGGCCGGGTGCTGCACCTCGACGAGGGCGACGAGGACGCCATGGCGGCCGCGGCGCGCACCCTGCCCCGCCTCTCCGGCACGCGGGCGAACCGCGACACCGGCCGCGAGGGCGAGATCACCGTGATGACCCCGGCCTCGTTGTGGGCGCAGCGGGCCACGACGTTCGGGGTGCCGTGGCTCACCGGGCTGGCCGAGACCTGGGACACGGGGGTGCGGGTGACCGACTTCCGGTCCGACCCCGAAGCGGCCCGCCGCACGATCAACGAGTGGATGGCCGACACCAGCGCCGACTACCTCGACCCCCTGCTCGATCGTGGATCGCTCGACCAGTTCACCCGGTTCCTCGCCACGAGCGGGGCCGCCCTCCGGGCTCCGTGGTCCCATCCTTTCGATCGACGCGACACCCGCCTGGCCGACTTCGAACGCCTCGACGGCACGGTCGTCAGCGTGCCCCTGATGCGCCGGTTCGAGGACACCGACGCCCGCATGGCCACCGGCGACGACTGGACGGCGGTCGAGGTGCCCTACCTCGGCGACGAGCTCCACATCACCTTCGTGGTCCCCGACCCCGGGCGTTTCGGTGCGGTCGAGACCTCCCTCGACGGCCCCGGCCTGGTCCAGCTGAGGAGAGCGCTGCGGCGCACGCCGGTCGACGTCTCGGTGCCCCAGTTCGCGGTGACCTCCGATCTCCGCCTCGACGACGCCTTGCGCACCCTCGGGGTGGTCGACGCGTTCGATCGCGCCGTGGCCGACTTCGCGGGCATCACCGACGACGAGCCCTTGGCCCTCGGCGGTGTGGCCCACCAGACGTTCCTCGCCATCGACGAGGAGGGCACCGAGGCCAGCGGGTCGCCGCCCCGCTCCACGACGACCTCCACGACCACCACCACGACGACCGTCTCCTCCCCCGCGAGCTCGCCGTCGACGTCCGAGGAGGCGCCGTCGACGGTCACGCCACGCCCCCCACCGGTCGACTCCTCCGACATCGACGAGGGGCGAGCCATCGTGGTCGTCGACCGACCGTTCCTGGTGCTGGTGACGGACCGGGCCACCGGCGTGCCCCTCTTCTACGGCCGCGTCGTCGCCCCACGGGGCTGACCAGCCCGAACGCGCTG
Source organism: Rhabdothermincola salaria (assembly GCF_021246445.1). NCBI lineage: Bacteria > Bacillati > Actinomycetota > Acidimicrobiia > Acidimicrobiales > Iamiaceae > Rhabdothermincola > Rhabdothermincola salaria. The sequence continues at coordinate 635,353 of NZ_JAJQXW010000002.1, read as the reverse complement.
GAGAAACCTCTTTGACGTCGTCGGCGACCCGTGGTTTCGTTGTCGCCATGTTCACGACTGCCGCCCTCGCCTGCACCACCGGTGCCGCGTCGGCCGTCGTCGTGCGCGCCGCCGCTCCGGCCGTGGTGTCCACCACCACCGCCCCGTGGTATCGCCCGATCGCCGGCTTCGGCTTCTGGATGAACCACAAGCACCCGTCCCGGCGGCCCCCGAGCCCGACCTCGTAGCACCAGCTACGCAGAGTTCGCTCCCAGGCCGCCGGGTTCTCCCGGCGGCCTTTCTGCGTTGCGCCGCTCTGCTCCCACCCACCGCACCTCACCACCGACCACTGCCAGAAGGGACACCACGATGCTCGCCGAGCCGATCGACGACATCTCCAGCGCCGTGCAGGACCAGGCCGCCTGCCGGGACCTCGAGGGCTCACTCACCGGCGTCTTCTTCTCCGAGGAGCTCCGAGACGTCATCCGCGCCAAGCGGATCTGCATGGAGTGCCCCATCCAGCTGGCCTGCCTGGAGGGTGCCATCGAGCGCCACGAGCCGTGGGGCGTCTGGGGCGGGCAACTCTTCCTCAACGGCCGCATCCTCACCACCAAGCGGCCGGTGGGGCGCCCGCCCAAGGTGCCCCGCCCCGAGGACCAGCTGCCGGACATCCCGGTGCCGGTCCACCTGCGCAGCCACCTGCGCAGCGCCTGACCCGGTCCGGCGCCGGCCGGCTCCCCCTCCTCGCCGGCGCCGGACCCAGGTCCCTCCGGGACCACGGCCCCCACCCCCGTCCCCGCCCCTCGCCGGGCGATGCCGCGGCCTCGTGCCGGCGTCGCCTGCTGCTCGGGCGGCGGACGGGTGGGGGCACCCCCAACCTCGCGGGCGACAGACCGCAGGGCACGCGCAGGAGTGACGAACGGCCCTGACGTCCGGGGCCTGTGGCGATTGGGGCGCACCCGGCCTCCCCGCTACCGTCATGGCCGGGCCTGCCCTATGGAAACCACCGAACTCCCCCCCGAGGACCGAGCACCGGTCCCGGCACCGCGCCGAGTGTCACGAGGGCTGCTGACGGCGGTCGCCCTGGCCACGGTCGTGTTGGCCATCGCCACCTTCGTGGCCTTCCGCTCCGACGGCGACGACACGGCCGTCCCCACCGAGCGGCTCACGCCCGGGGCCACCCTGCCCCAGAGCGACTTCGCCCCCGACGAGCTCACCAGCCAGGCCGCATCGGAGGCCGAGGGCGAGAAGCTGCCCGACGCCTCCTACACGCTCTTCGAGGGCGGCACCGCCCAGCTCAGCACCGACGGTCGCCCGCTCGTCATCAACGTGTGGGCCTCGTGGTGCATCCCCTGCGTGGCCGAGATGCCGGCCTTCGACGAGGTGTACCGGGCCAACGTCGACCAGGTGGGCATGCTCGGGTTGCAGGCCTTGGAGTCATCCGCCGAGGACGGGCTGAGGATGATCGAACAGACCGGCATCACCTATCCGGTCGGCCGCGACCTCAGCGGCGAGCTCGTCCGGGAGCTGGGCACCGTCAACCTGCCCACCACCGTGCTCGTGACCGCCGACGGCACGATCGTCGACGTGCACACCGGGCCCCTCACCGCCACCGAGCTCCAAGACCTCATCGACGAACACCTCCGGGCGTGAGGTCCCGGTGAACGCCTCGGTCGTCTACGCCTTCGGCGTCGGCATGGTGGCCACGTTCAACCCGTGCGGCTTCGCCATGCTGCCCGCCTACCTCTCGTACTTCCTGGGCATCGAGGGCTCCTCCCATCCCGAAGGTCGCGACGCCCAGACCACCGTGCTGCGAGCGCTCGCCGTCGGGGCGGTGATGACCCTCGGGTTCGTGGTGGTCTTCGGGATCCTCGGGCTGGTGCTGCGGCCGGTGCTCTCCACCGTCCAGGAGTACCTCCCCTGGGTCACCATCGCCCTCGGGGTGGTCCTCGTGGTGCTGGGCGCCTACATGCTCACGGGCCGCACCTTCACGGTGAACCTGCCCAAGTTCAACCGGGGCACCGACTCCCGCGAGTTCACCTCCGTGTTCCTCTTCGGCGTCTCCTACGCCCTCGTGTCGCTGTCGTGCACCATCGCCTTGTTCACCGCCGCGGTGGTCACCACCATCGAGACCCAGAGCTTCGGCGTCGGGGTCGGGGCGTTCGTCGCCTACGGCCTCGGCATGGGTCTCGTGATCATGGTGCTCACCCTCGCCATCGCCGTGGCCCGCCAGTCCCTGGTGCGCAACGTGCGACGCGTCCTGCCGTACGTCAACCGCATCTCCGGCGTGCTGTTGATCGTCGCCGGGGCGTACGTCGCCTACTACGGCTGGTACGAGCTGCGCGTCGCCCGGGGCGAGCTCGGCGGCGGCGGCGTGGCGCAGTGGATGTTCGACCTCAACGGTCGCATGAGCACCTGGGTCAGCGACGTCGGCCCCACCCGCCTCGGCCTGTTGCTCGCCCTCGTCATCTGCGTCGCCGTCCTGACCGTGCTCATCACCCGGGCGCTGCAGGATGCGCGCGACGATCGCCGGCGGCGGCGGGACACCGAGTCCGTCTCCTGACCTCCGTCACCCCCGCCTGATCGCCGACCACCCACCGACCACCCACCGACCACCCGGGAGCAGCGCACCATGGACCTCCGTGTCTTCGTCGAGCCGCAGCAGGGCGCCAGCTACGGCCAGCAGCTGGCTCTGGCCCAACTGGCCGAGGGCCTGGGGTTCGATGGCTTCTTCCGCTCCGACCACTACCTGAAGATGGGCGACGTCAGCGGTCTCCCGGGCCCGACCGACACCTGGGTCACCCTCGGCGCCCTGGCCCGCGAGACCACCACCATCCGTCTCGGCACCCTCGTATGCTCGGCCACGTTCCGCCTCCCCGGACCGCTCGCCGTCGCCGTGGCCCAGGTCGACGAGATGAGCGGCGGCCGGGTGGAGCTGGGTATCGGCGCCGGATGGTTCGACGACGAGCACGTGGCCTACGGCATCCCCTTCCCGACCCTCAAGGAGCGCTTCGACCGCCTCGAGGAGCAGCTGGCCATCATCACCGGCCTCTGGCACACCCCCGACGACGCCCAGTTCACCTTCGAGGGCGACCACTACGGCCTGGTCGGTTCGCCGGCGCTGCCCAAGCCCGTCCAGGCCGGCGGGCCCCCGATCATCATCGGCGGCCACGGTCCGCGCCGCACCCCCGAGCTGGCCGCCCTCTACGCCGACGAGTTCAACCTCCCCTTCGCTCCCGTCGAGACCTTCACCCGCCAGCGCGACCGGGTGCGCGCCGCCTGCGAACGCGCCGAGCGCGACCCGAGCTCCGTGCGCTTCTCGGCGGCCCTCGTGCTGTGCTGCGGTCGCAACGACGCCGAGGTCGAGCTGCGAGCCGGCAACATCGGACGGGCCGCCGACGAGTTGCGCCAGAACGGTGCCGCCGGCACGCCCTCCGAGGTGCTCGACACCATCGCCACCTACGCCGAGGCCGGCTGCGAACGCCTCTACCTCCAGGTCCTCGACATCGACGACCACGACCACCTCCGCCTCGTCGCCGACCAGGTCATGAAGCTGCTGCCGTGACATCTTGCTCCGGTCGGCAAGCCTCCCTCCGCCGGCTTCGCCGAAACCCCGGACCTGGCTGAGCCTCCTTGCTGAGTGCGCCTCGTCCTGAGTTGGCCTGAAGTTCACTCAGTGGATATTGACTCAACCGATCTTGAGTGATTGAGTCATCGTGTGGACGAGAAGCTGCGGGAACGGGCGGAGGTGCACGCCGCGCTGGGCGAACCGGTGCGGTTGGGCATCGTCGAGGATCTGGTCGCCTCCGATCGCTCCCCGGGCGAGCTCGCCGAGCGGCACCACCTCAGCTCCAGCCTGCTGGCCCACCACCTCGACACCCTGGAGCGGGTGGGGCTGATCGAGCGCCGCCCCTCCTCGGGTGACGCTCGGCGCCGCTACGTCACCCTCGACCCGCGACGCCTCGACTCCCTCCTGGTCGGCCCCACCGTGGCTGATGACCGCATCGTGTTCGTCTGCACCCACAACTCGGCGCGTTCGCAGCTGGCTGCGGCTCTCTGGACCCGCACCACCGGGGCCCCCGCCGACAGCGCCGGCACCCACCCCGCCGAGCGGGTCCACCCGGGCGCGGTCGCCGCCGCCCGACGAGCGGGGCTCGACCTCTCCGACGCCCGACCCCGGCTCCTCGATCCCGCCCAGCTCCACGACACCACCGTCGTGACCGTGTGCGACCAGGCCCACGAGGAGCTCGACCCCGAGACGACCTGGTTGCACTGGTCGATCCCCGATCCCGTCCCCCTGGGAACCGATGCGGCCTTCGAGGACGCCCTGACGGCCCTCGAAGGCCGCATCGGTGCACTCACGAGCCCCCCACCCACCCCGTAGGAGCCCCACCATGTCCGATGCCACCGAGCTCACCACCGAGCAACAGCTCATGCTCCGCGAGGGTGCCCGGCGGATCAGCCAGGAGTTCTCGGGCGTCTTCTCGCCGGAGACGATCGAGCGCTACCTGGACGACTCTCGCGACCAGCTCCTGGCGCGCGCCAGGTTCACCGAATGGCTCCCCATACTCATCGAGCGTTTCGCCCGTGAGCGTCTTCGGGCCCTGGCCCGACTCGAGGTCGGCACCCCCGACCGGCCCGCCGTCCTCTTCCTGTGCGTGCACAACGCCGGACGTTCGCAGATGGCGGCCGGTTGGCTGCGCCACCTGGCCGGCGACCAGATCGACGTGTTCTCCGGCGGGTCGGACCCCGGCAGCCAGATCAACCCGGCAGCCGTCGAGGCCATGGCCGAGATCGGGGTCGACATCGCCGACGAGTCCCCCAAGCCCTGGACCGACGAGATCGCCCGCGCCGCCGACGTCATCATCACCATGGGTTGCGGCGACGCCTGCCCGATCTTCCCCGGCAAGCGCTACGAGGACTGGGTCCTCGAGGACCCCGCCGGCCAGTCCGTCGCCATGGTCCGCGGTGTGCGCGACGACATCGGCCGTCGGGTCCGCGAGCTGATGGCCAGCCTCGACGTCCCGACGATGGCATGAGGGTGAGCCCCGCCTGATCCGACGCCAGGACCTCAGGGGCTGAGCCGTTCGCGCCGCCAGCCGTCGGCCGCGGGCTCGTAGCGGATGCGATCGTGGAGGCGGGCCGGTCGGCCCTGCCAGAACTCGAACTCGACCGGCACGATCCGATAGCCGCCCCAGTGGGGCGGACGGGGCACGTCGATGCCGTCGAAGCAGGCCTCGGCCTCGGCCACCCACGCCTCGAGGGTGGCTCGATCGTCGATGGCCTCGCTCTGGCGCGACGCCCATGCCCCGATCTGGGCGCTGCGGGGCCGGGTGGCGAAGTAGGCGTCGGACTCCTCGACAGTCACCCGTTCGACCCCGCCAACGGCTCGTACCTGGCGGGAGACGAGGTTCCACGGGAAGCACACGGCCGCCTTGGGGTGCCCGTCGAGCTCGTGGCCCTTGCGGCTCTCGTAGTTGGTGAAGAACACGAAGCCATGGTCGAGCTCCTTGAGCAGCACGTGGCGGGCCGACGGCATGCCGTCGGCGCCGACCGAGGCCACCACCATGGCCTCGGGCTCGTGCAGGCCCACCTCGAGGCACTGGTCCATCCACCGGCGGAACTGCTCGAAGGGATCGTCGGCGAGCAGGTCGTCGACCAGACCTTCGGCCTGCCAACGGGTTCTGACCTGCTCGAAGGCGTCGCCCATGCCCGCAGTCAACCCCATGCCCACGGTGCCTGCCCAGCCCTGAACGACACCGATGCCCGGGCAAGAGGTCCCGAACAGCCCGGCTCGGCGTCAGGCGATGGCGACCGACCACCCGATGGCCGCGGCCCCCACCCCGCCGCCGACGGAGACCATCGCCCAGCCCAGGGCGGCCCCCACCCCGTCGTGGGCGCCTTCGCCCTCGAGCATGTTGACGATCTCGGCCATGAGGGTGGAGAAGGTGGTGAAGGCCCCGCAGAACCCGACGACCACCGCCAGGCGCAGGTCGCGGTCGAGTCCCTCTTCGAACGCGGTGCCCACGAGGAAGCCCACGACGAGCGAGCCCGCCACGTTGGCCAGGAGCACGCCGGCTGACGGACCCGGCCCGACCGTGCGTCGCAGGGCGACGTCGAGGAGGTGGCGGCACACGGCCCCCAGCGCGCCGGCGAGACCCACGACGACGACGGTCACGCCTCGGCCCTCCACCACGACCGCCCCAGGGCCAGACCGCCGATCATGGCCAGCACCCCGAGCACCAACGACACGACGAGGTAGGCGGCACCGACCCAGAAATGCTGCAGGCGGACGAGGGTGACCACCTCGACCGACATGGTGGAGAAGGTGGTGAGGGCACCGAGCAGCCCGGTGCCGAGCAAGGCGTGGGCCAGGGCCCGGCGGCGCCGTTCGAGCAGGGCCACGATCACCAGCGCCAACACGAACGCGCCCACGAGGTTCACGACCAGGGTCGTGGTGGGGAAGCGGTCCGGCCGGATGGGCCAGGTGCTCACCACCGCCCACCGCAGCCAGGTGCCGAGCGCCCCGCCGACGGCGACGGCCAGCACCCGCGCCGGTGTGGTGCGCACGGCCAGACGCTCAGCGGATCTCGGTGGCGCCGCGCAGGTAGGGGTGCAGGACCTCGGGCACCCGCACCGAGCCGTCGGGTTGGCGGTGCGTCTCCACCACTGCGGCCCAGACGCGGGGGACGGCGAGGGCCGAGCCGTTGAGGGTGTGCACCACCTCGGTGCCCTTGCCCTCGCTCGGCCGGAAGCGGATGTTGGCCCGCCGGGCCTGGTAGTCGCTGAACCACGACACCGACGACACCTCCAGCCACTGGTCGACACCGGGGGCGTAGACCTCGATGTCGAAGGTGCGGGCGGCGGAGTTGCCGAGGTCGCCGGCGCACAGGTCGAGGACCCGGTAGGTGAGGCCCAGCTCGGCGATGAGGCCCTCGGCCCGGGCCAGGATCTCGGCGTGCATGTCGGCCGCTTGCGCCGGTGTGGTGTAGGCGAGGATCTCGACTTTGTCGAACTCGTGCACCCGCAACAGGCCACGCGTGTCACGTCCGGCCGATCCGGCCTCGCGCCGGAAGCACGGGGTGTAGGCCATGAGCCGCATGGGCAGGTCGGCCTCGGCGAGCACCTCGTCGCGGGCCAGCGAGGTGAGGGGCACCTCGGCGGTGGGGATGGCCCACAGGTCGTCGCGCTCGAGGTGGTAGGCGTCGTCGGCGAACTTGGGCAGGTGGCCGGTGCTCACCATGGTCTCGGTGAGCACCACGGTGGGCGGGCGGACCTCCTCGAACGCATCGCTGTTGCGGTCGAGCGCGGCCTGGCAGAGGGCCCGCGCCAGGGTGGCGCCCTGCTTGCGGAACATTGTGAACATGGCCCCGGAGAGCTTCACGCCACGCTCGAGGTCCAAGATGCCGAGGTCGGTGCCGATGTCCCAGTGGGGCACGCGCTGGTGAGCGGCCCACGCGGCGGGGTCGTCGCCGGGGCCCACGACCTTCACCGTGGGGTTGTCGGCGGGACCGCCGCCGTCGGGCACGTCGGCGGCCGGCAGGTTGGGGATGCGCAACAGCAGGTCGCGGACCCGCGCCGAGAGCTCGTCGGCCTCGGCCGTGAGCCGCTTCTCGAGCTCGCCCAGCTCGCGACTCTCGGCCTGCCTGGCCTCGGCCGCGGCCACGTCACCGTCGCGGCGCAGCATCCCGACCTGTTTGGAGAGGGCGTTGACCTGCGAGCGCAGCCCGTCGCGCTCGGCGGACAGCAGGCGGGCCTGCTCGTCGAGGCGGTGGACCTCGGTCACCTCGTCGGTGCCATCGCCCCGGCGAGCCAACGCCGCGGTCACGGCATCGAGATCGGTGCGGATGCGGCGGATGTCGATCACGGGGGCGACGATACCGCCCCGACGGTGAGGGGCCTGCGGGCCGGGGCTCCTGGCCGACCCCGCGATGGCGAGGCGATGGGGACGTCCGGGTAGCGTCGGCGCGTGCGCCCCGATCGACCAGCGACCCCGGCGGTGGAGGTGCTCGACCTCGTCGTCGACCACGGCTCGCTGCGAGCCGTCGACCACCTGACCTTCCGGGCTCACCGCGGCGAGGTGACGGCGCTGTTGGGCCCGAACGGCGCCGGCAAGACCACCACGGTCGAGACCCTCGAGGGCTACCGACGCCCGTCCGGCGGCGTGGTCCGCGTGCTCGGGTGCGACCCCGTGGCCGAACACCGAGCCGTGGTGGGCCGCATCGGGGTGATGCTCCAGTCGGGTGGGGTGTACACGGGCATCCGGGTCGAAGAGGCCGTGCGCCTGTTCGCCGCCTACTACGCCGAGCCCGAGGACGCCGAGGAGCTCCTCGGGCGGGTCGGCCTCCGCGAGCGGCGGCGGGCCACGTGGAAGCAGCTCTCCGGCGGTGAGCAGCAGCGCCTCTCCCTGGCCCTCGCCCTGGTGGGCCGACCGGAGGTGGTGTTCCTCGACGAGCCCACGGCCGGCATCGACCCGAGCGGCCGCCAGGTGATCCGCCAGGTGGTCCGCGACCTGCGGGCCGAGGGGGTGTGCGTGGTGCTCACCACCCACGACCTCGACGAGGCGGCGCGCCTGGCCGACCAGGTCGTGATCATCGACCACGGCCGCCTGCTGGCCGAGGGCACCCCCCACGACCTCATGAACGACGACGGTGGCGCGCAGGTGCGCTTCGGGGCCCCGGGCGGGCTGGACATCACCTCCCTCTCCGCCCACCTCGACGCCCGGGTCACCGAGGTGACGCCGGGCGAGTACCTGGTCGACGCCCCGCCGGCGCCGGCGACCGTGGCCGCCCTGACCGCATGGCTGGCCGAACACGACGCGCCCCTGGCCGACCTGCGGGCCGGGCGCCAATCGCTCGAGGACGTCTTCTTGCGCCTCACCGCCGACGCCGGCCGCGACCGCGAACCGGACCCGGACCCGGACCCGCCCGGGCGCGGAGCACGACGGAGGTCACGCCGGTGAACGCCCTCACCGCTCAGACCCGCACCGAGCTCACCCTCAGCCTCCGCAACGGCGAGCAGGTGCTGGTCAGCCTGGCCATCCCACTGCTGTTGCTCGTCTTCTTCTCCCTCGTCGACGTGTTGCCCCTCCCCGACGGGGTCGACGAGGCGGTGGCCTTCCTCACGCCGGGCGTGCTGGCCTTGGCCGTCATGTCCAGCGCCATGGTGAGCCTGGGCATCGGCACCGGCTTCGAGCGCCAGTACGGCGTGCTCAAACGCCTCGGCTCCACCCCGCTGGGTCGGGGCCGATGGGTGGCGGCCAAGATCGCCATGGTCCTGGCCCTGCTGGTGCTGCAGGTGCTGGCGCTGGTGGTGGCCGCGCTGTTGCTCGGCTGGTCGCCGGGCGGCACGCCGCCGCTGGCGGTCCCCGCCATCGTGCTGGGGGCGGCGGCGTTCGGTGGCATAGGGCTGTTGATGGCCGGCACCCTCAAGGGGACGGTGACGTTGGCTGCGGCCAACGGGCTGTACCTGGTGCTGTTGCTCCTCGGTGGCATGGTCGTGCCCCTCACCGAGCTGCCCGGCCCGCTGGCCGCCTTCGGTGGAGCCCTGCCCTCGGGGGCGCTGAGCGAAGTGCTGCAGAGCTGCCTGCGCGACGGCGCTCCCTCGGCGGGATCGTCGTGGGTGGTGCTCGGCGTCTGGGCGGTGCTGGCGCCGGCCGCGGCCGTGCGCTGGTTCCGCTGGGAGGCCTGACCGGCGCCGTCCGGGCGTGTTCCAGGGCTGCGGCCGCGGCGGCCTGTGTCGGTGCCACCGCAGGGTGAGCCCCAGGGCCACGACGCGGTCGCGGTGACACTGACGGTCGGCCCCGACGAGGTCGACGGTGTGGCGGTACGCCTCGCGTCCGCACCCGGGCCTGGCGCACCGAACCAGGCCACGGAGACGTGGACCGAGCGCCCGGCCCGCTGCGTGGGCAGGAGGCCGGGACCTGGCTCAGGCGATGGCCCGACTCAGGCGGCGGTTCGAATCGGATCCCCGTCCCGCCCAGATCCGATGTCCGGGGCGGACCCCCCAGTCCGGGTCACGTCCCCGGCTGGGTCGAGGCCTCGACTGGGTCAGGCGCCGGTCTGGCCCGGCTCGACGTCCTGGGCGCCCGGCCACCAGATGCGGAAGGCGGTGAGCATCCCGAGGTACACCAGCACCGCGGTGATGAGCCCGGCGTAGAAGGCCCAGGTGAGGATGGGCTTGTCGAACTTGAGGTGCATGAAGATCCAGGCCACGGCGAAGAACTTGACCGCCATGAGGATGAGCAGCACGGGCACCAGCATCGGGCCGGACCACAGCACGAAGTCGACCTCGACGACGGCGACCTCGAGCGCGGTCAGCACGGCCAGGAAGACGGCCGTGAGCACGTAGACCTTGTCGCGGGAGTACGGCTTCTCTGCGCCGTCGAGCAGCTCGGTGGGGACCGGGTCGTGGGTGGAGACGGTGGTCACTGACGTGCTCCTACGGGATGAGGTAGACGATCGCGAAGATCAGGATCCACACGATGTCGACGAAGTGCCAGTACAGGCCGACGACCTCGACGGTCTCGGACCTGTGCTCGGGGAGGCGCCCACGGATCGAGAGCATGACGAGCACGACCAGCATGATGATGCCGACCGTGACGTGGACCCCGTGGAAGCCGGTGAGCGTGTAGAAGGCGGAGCTGAAACGGCTGGTGGTGAAGCCGAGGCCCTCACGGTAGAAGGCGGTGAACTCGTAGATCTGACCGGCCACGAAGGTCGAGCCGAGCAGCGCGGTGGAGCCGAGCCAGATGCGCATGCGGTGATGGTCGCCCCGCTCGATGGCGGACACGGCGAGCACCATGGTGAGCGAGCTCATCAGCAGCACGAACGACGACGCCGACGTGAAGGGGATGTCGAACAGGTCGGCACCCGAGGGGCCCTCGAGCGGGTTCTTGTACAGCAGGTAGGTGCTGATCAGCCCGCCGAAGAGCAGGCACTCCGAGGCCAGGAACAACCACATCGCCAACTTGGTGTTGGAGATGCCGGTGTTGGTGTCGTGCTCGATGTGGGCCACGGGAGCGTGGGCATCGGCTTCGGCCACGGTGGGATGGGCCGTGAGCGGCTCAGCCAACGGTCTCGACCTCCTTGTCGGCGGCGACCTCGTCGTCGGCCTCTTCGCTCACGTCGGCGGGAGCCACCTCACCGCCGGAGGCGGAGTGGTCGTCGGGGGCGTGGTCGTCGTCGTGGCCGGCATCGGGATCGTCCGGCGGCTCGAGGGCCCAACCGAAGAGACCGCCGACCGTGATCAGACCACCGATGAGTGCCAGCCAGAGGGTGTAGAGCAGGCCGTAGCCGACGATGGGCAGGCCGATGGCCACGACCAGAGGCCAGTAGGAAGGCGACGGCAGGTGGATGCCCTTGCCGTCGGTGCGCTTCTGGACGACGTCGTCGGTGGCGGCGATGCGCACGAGCTGGCCGTCCTTGGTCTCGCCGTACTTGCGGTACCAGAAGTCGTCGACCCGGCTGACGGTGGGGATGGGGTCGAAGTTGTAGAACGGCACCGGCGAGGGGGTCATCCACTCGATGGTGCGCGAATCCCACGGGTCGGCACCCACCGCGGGGAGGGACTTGGCCTTGGCCTTGCTGTAGAAGATGTTGAACAAGAAGATGGCCACGCTGGTCGCCAGGACGAACGACCCGATGGTGGCGACCTTGTTCCACAGCTCGAAGCCGTAGCCCTGGTCGTAGGTGTAGATGCGTCGGCTCATGCCCTGCAGGCCGAGCACGTGCATGGGTGCGAAGGTGAGGTTGAAGCCCAGCAGCATCAACCAGAAGTTCCCCTTGCCGATCTTCTCGTTGAGCAGGTAGCCGAAGACCTTGGGCCAGTAGTAGTAGAAGGCCCCGACGAAGCCGAAGAAGGCGCCGCCGAACAGCACGTAGTGGAAGTGGGCGACGATGTAGTAGGTGTCGGTCTGCTGGGTGTCGGCGGGGGCCACCGCGTGGGTGACGCCGGACAGGCCACCGATGGTGAACATGGTGACCAGGCCGATGGAGAACAGCATCGGGCTGGTGAACTGCAACTTGCCGCCCCACATGGTGGCGGTCCAGTTCAGGATCTTCACACCCGTCGGCACGGCGATGAACATCGTGGTGAGGGCGAAGGTGGTGACCGAGATGGGCCCGATGCCCGAGACGAACATGTGGTGGGCCCACACGCCGAAGCCCATGAAGCCGATGGCCACGCCCGAGAAGACGATGAACGGGTAGCCGAAGATGGGCTTGCGGGAGAACGTGGGCAGCATCTCCGACACCAGGCCGAAGGCGGGCAGGATCATCAGGTACACCTCGGGGTGACCGAAGATCCAGAACAGGTGCTGCCACAGCAGCGGGTTGGCGCCCTTGGCGACGTTGAAGAAGTTGGCGTCGAAGAGGCGGTCCATCATGAGCAGGACCTGGGCGACGGTGAGCACCGGGATGGCGAACAGCAACAGGAACTGGGTGACCAGGGTCATCCAGGTGAACACCGGCATGCGCATGAGGCTCATGCCCGGGGCCCGCAGGTTGAGCACCGTGGTGATGAGGTTCACCGCACCGGTGAGCGACCCGATGCCCGTCATGATGAGGCCGAGGTTCCAGAAGTCGATGCCGTTGCTCGGCGAGAAGATCACGCCGTTGTTGGGGGCGTAGTTGAACCAGCCGCCGTCGGCCCCGCCGCCGAGGAACCAGCTGGTGTTGAGGAAGATGCCGCCGGTGAGGAAGATCCAGTAGCTGAACGCGTTGATGCGCGGGAAGGCGACGTCTCGGGCGCCGATCTGCAGGGGCATCAGGTAGTTGGCGAACGCCGCACCGATGGGCATCACCACCAGGAAGATCATGGTGGTGCCGTGCATGGTGAAGACCTGGTTGTACAGGTCGGCCGAGAGCAGCGTGCCGCGGGGGGCCCACAGCTGGACCCGGATGAGCAGGGCCTCGATGCCACCCACCAACAAGAAGAACAGGGCGGTGGCGCCGTACATGACGCCGATCTTCTTGTGGTCGACGGTGGTCACCCACGACCGCCAGCCCTTGGTGGTGTTGGGGCGGGCGAAGACGCCGCCCGGGCGGTAGGTCGGCTCGCCGCCGCCCGAGGGCAGCGCGAGCTGGGTGGAATCAGACATGGCCATGGGGTGCTCCGGAAGCGGCGAGGGAAGCGGAGGAGGTCGTCGTCACGGTGGGGCGGGAGGTCACGGGCGCTAGTTGAGCGTGTAGAGGTAGGCGACCAGCTTGTCGATCTGGTCCTCGGTGAGCCCGAGGTCGGGCATGCCCCGGCCCTCGTCGGCGGCGGCCGGCTTGAGCGCCGGGGCGTTGCGCAGCCAGTCCTCGAGGATGCCGCGGTTGACCCGCCCTTCGTCGACGGGCCCGCCGGTGAGGGCCTCACCCGGGTCTCCGGGGTTGGCCACCTCTTCGGGGTTGCCGCCGATGGGCTCACCGTCGGGGGCGTAGAGGTTGAAGATCGACCCGGCGAAGGTGCCTCGGGTCATGAGGTGGGTGAGGTCGGGCGCCACACCCGCCACCAAGGGCACGTCCTCGGGATCGCTGACCCCGTCGACGAGGTGGCAGGCGGCGCACTGCTGGGTGAAGATCTCACGCCCCTCGGCAGCGTCGGGATCGGTCGGCTCCGCCGACTTGTCGGTGAGCTGGTTCTCGAGCCAGGCGTCGTAGGTGTCCTGGGACACCGAGCGCACCAGCATCCGCATGTTGGCGTGCGACAGACCGCAGAACTCGGTGCACTGGCCCAGGAAGACGCCTTCGACGTCGGCCTCGAGCTTGATGGGGTTCAAGAGGTTGGGCACGGCGTCCTTCTTGCCGTTGAGGCCCGGGATCCAGAACGAGTGGATGACGTCGTTGGAGGTGGTGACGATCTCGATCTCGCGGCCGACGGGCACCACCAGCTCACCGGCGGTGGTGAGGTCCTCGGGGCCCTCGAAGTTGCCGTCGTTGTTCAGGTCGTAGTGGAAGCTCCACCAGAACTGCTGGCCGACGACCTTGACCGGGATGGCGTCGTCGGCGCGCTTGTCGAGGTTGATGATGGTGATGACCGTGCCCACGGCCACGCCGGCGAGGATGAGGGCCGGGAGGATGGTCCAGCCGATCTCGAGGCCGGTGCGCCCGTGGACCTGCTCGGGGAACTGCTCGGGATCGTCGTCGTCGCGCTGGCGGAACTTCATGATGATGAAGCCGATCGCCCCGAAGACCCCGACGAACACGATGCCGGCCACGAGGAAGACGGGCCACACCAGGTTCTGGATGTCCTGGGCGGCCGGTCCCTCCGGGCGCAGCGTGGTGAGCGGCTTGCCATCGTTGAGGAAGCTGTCGATGATCAGCACCACGAAGAGCACGGTCACGACCACGAGGGTCACGACCTGCAGGATCCGGACGAGGACGGAACGGCGGGGCATTTACTCTCCTCCGAGGGCGGTGACGGCCTCGACGTGGGACGAGGGGATCGGGCCCGAACCAACGACCTCGACACGAGTACGACCGGCGATGACGCAGTTGAAGTGTCGCCCACGGGCCGACTGCCGCGCCATTCCGGGCACGGGTCCGCGGACGCAGAGCGAAGGGGTTGCCGCGAGGACGGTCATGAGGGGCCGACCACCAGCGGAGCCAAGCCGGATTCGGTGGCGCCGCCGGTCTCCTCGGCGCCGTGCTCGCCGCCGTGGTGCTCGAAGTCGCGCTCTCCGGCGACGGCTCCGATGACACCCCCGGCGATGACCAGCAGCGCTCCGGCAACCACGAGGCCGGTGACCACGTAGCGGCCCGACTTCGGCACGAGAGCGAGCAGGATGGTGATGCCGAAGATCACGGTGGCGATGACCGAGAACACGATCACCGAGCCGGTCTTGGAGACCGCCAGCAGCACCCGGGAGACGCCGAGCACGACGATGGCGATGGCGACGACGGACACGATCGGGAGGCGCAGCGGGTCGATGAAGCGGTGGTAGAGCTCGGCGTTGGTGGTGTCGTCGCCGGTGGCCCGCTCGGCCCAGGCCCGCAGCATCCAGGTGAGGCCGACGGCCACGAGGGTGGCGACGGCGGCCAGGGCCAGGCCGGTGTTGGCCGTGCTGGTGCCGATGAGCGCCACGACGACGGCGACCGCGGCGATGGCCGGGAGGTAGTTCATGCCGGCCGGAGCCCGGGTGAGGGGCACGCTCTCGGCCCTCAAGACTTCGGCGTCGGCCTCGGGGTCGGCGTCGCGGAAGGCCACGAGGATGCCGGCGAGCCCGGCGGAGACCCCGAACAGGCCGACGAAGAGGGTGTAGGCGACGTGGTTGCCGACGCCGCCCTTCCAGCCCATGGTGAGCGGGCCGAGCACCCGGTCGATGGGGGCTTGGGCCTCGCTGGAGAAGCCGACCACGAAGGCGGCGACCAGCGAGAAGACCGCCAGGCCGGCGAAGAACCGGAAGGCAGGGGTGAAGGCGCGGGATCGGAGCATCAGTGGCCTACTTGGTGATGTAGATGGCGAGCCAGATGACGAAGAAGATGGCGACCTGTGCGTGCCAGGCCAGGGCGGCGGCGGACACGCCGTCGTGCTGGCGGCTGGTGTACTGGCCGGCCAGGGCCCGGAAGGACATCAGCGCCAGGAAGACCATGGTGCCGATGAGGAACGCCAGGTGGCCGCCGGTGATGGCGTAGAGCAGCACGCCCTGGGGGCTGGCGGCGATCTCGAGCTCCATGATGCTGTAGAGGTAGGTGGTCATCACGATGACCATGAACCCGAAGAGCATGGTGAGGCCGAGCGCCATGTAGGCGTTGATCCGGTCGTCGCGGGCGATGGCGTAGACCGCCCACTGCACCGCCACCGACCCCATGAGCAGGGTGGACAGCATGATGTTGGGCTGGCTCAGCGGGATGGTGACGCCGTCGGGGAGCCAGGTGTCGCCGGCGGCCAGCACGGCGCCGCGCTGGGTGAGGTAGACGCCGAGCATCCCCAGCAGCACCATGATGGCGGCGGCCGAGGCGAAGGCGGTGCCCACCATCAGCACCCGGGGCCGCTGCAGGGGCGGGGCCGGGGGAAGGGCGTGGGTGGCGGCTTCCATGCTCAGGCCTCCTGGGTCTCGGGCGCGTCGAGCAGCGGCTCGGAGGATCGGACGACGGCCAGCTCACCGAAGTTGCCGGGCACGGGGGGTGAGGCGGTGGCCCACTCGAGGGTCTGGCCGGTGCCCCAGGCATCGTCGGCGGGGGTGTCGCCGGATGCGGTGAGCAGGGCGCCGATGGTGGCGAGCAGGGCCAGGGCCATGAGGGCGGCGCCGGCAACGGCGATGCCGTTGAGGGCGTCGGAGGCGTCGGCCAGGCCGTCGAAGCGGTTGGCGAAGCCGAGTACCAGCAAGGGCAGGCCGGCGAGGGCGCCGCCGCCGAGCACGGCGAGGACCGACAGCTTGGCCAGCGCCTCGTTGGCGAAGCGCCCGCGGAGCTTGGGCGACCAGTAGTAGATGCCGGCCATGCCGCCGGCCAGGCCGGCCGCCACGACGAGGGCGAAGTGGCCGGCGGAGAAGGCGCCGGACTGGCGCAGCTCGAGCGGGGTGATGACGTAGAGGGCCCCGGCCACCACGGCGAGGAGGAGCAACAGCACGGCCACGCCGGCGGCGCCCACCGCGGCCTTGGCGGGGGGACGGGCGCCCTTGAGGGTGGCGGCCCAGCCACCCACCAGCAACAGGGTGGGCAGCACGATCAGCAGCGACATGCCGGCCCAGAGGGCCTGGTCGGCGACGTCCGGGTAGAAGAACGGCTGGGCGTAGGCGCCGAAGCTGAGCGCCCCGAAGGCACCGATGCCGAAGAGCACGAAGCCCCGGTTGGCCTGGCGGACGCCGCCGAGCGTGGTGAACACGTCGGTGGTCATGCCGAGCACGGGGATGACGAAGGCGTAGATCTGGGGCTGGCCGACGAGCCAGGAGACCTGGGCCCACTGGTTGTCGGCGAGGCCGAACTCGCTGGGCCCGCCGTAGCGGTGGTCGATGTAGATGAGCAGCACGTTGGCGGCCAGCACCGGGAGGGTGAGCAGCCAGAGCGATCCACCGACGAGGGTGGCCCAGGTGGTGGCGGGGACCCGGTCGAGGCTCATGCCGGGGGTGCGCAGCGTGATGGCGGTGGTGAGCAGGCAGATGGTGGCGACCATCAAGGCGAAGACGAGGCCCAGCAGCGAGGCGAGCATCATGTCGTTGGCTTCGATGCGCCCCCCGCCGAAGCCGCCGTCGATGGTGTTGGCCACGACGAGGACGCCGGCCGAGATCAGCCAGGTCCAGAAGGCCATGGCTGCGGCTCGGGGGAAGGCGAGGGTGTTGGCGCCGACCTGCAGCGGGACCACCAGGGTGGCGATGCCGAGCAGGAGGGGCACGACGACCAGCAGCACCAGGCCGACGCGGCCGAGGGTGAACATGGTGAAGGCGGCATCCGCGCTGAACACGTCGGCGTCGCCGATCTCGTGGACGCCGACGAGGGCGGTGAGGACCCAGCCGGCGATGCCGAGCAGGAGGGCGGCACCGATCCACATGCGCCCGAGGGTCGTGTGGTCGCCGGTGCCGAACACCGTGTTCGGCGATGTCGTGATCGCCGACGCTTCCGCCTCGGGTGCGACCTCGGGTCTCGTGTCGGTTATGGCCATAGCTGTGGGGACCTCGCTCGAGCGACTGCACTCGGGCCGGTTCGGGGACCGGCGGCACCAGACCGAGCGTCCGAGGACGCGGTACGGCGATGGACTCTACACACGGGGATAAGGGCGATCGAAAACGCCTGGGAGCACCCGATGGGGCTCACAGGCCGTTGCGAACCAGCACGTCGAGGGCCATGGCCCCGAACAGCAAGGTCACGTAGGTGATGGAGAAGGTGAACAGGCGCATGGCGACCGCGCTCGAGCCGGTGCGCAGCAGCTGCACGGCGAGGGCGGTGAACACCGCACCGAGCACGACGGCGGACACGACGTAGATCCACCCCACGCCGGCGACGGGCGCGAAGACGAGCGTCAGGGCCCAGACGAGCACCGTGTAGGCCAGGATCTGGATCGAGGTGTCCCGGAAGGTGGCGACCGACGGCAGCATGGGCACGTCCGCGGCGGAGTAGTCGTCCTTGTAGCGGATGGCGAGGGCCCAGAAGTGCGGCGGGGTCCAGAAGAAGATGATGGCGAACAGCACCACGGGGGGCCACGCCAGCGAGTCGGTGACGGCGGACCACCCGATGAGCACCGGTGCCGCGCCGGCGGCGCCGCCGATGACGATGTTGCTGGTCGAGCGGCGCTTGAGCCAGAGCGTGTAGACGAACACGTAGAACAGGCAGGCGGCCACGGCCAGCACCGCGCTCAGCAGGTTCACGAACAGCCAGAGCCAGGCGAAGGCGACCACCTCGAGCCCGACGGCGAAGGTGAGGGCGGCCCGGGGGGTGAGCACCCCGGTGACGAGGGGGCGCTTCGCGGTGCGCTTCATCAACGCGTCGATGTCGCGGTCGACGTACATGTTGATGGCGTTGGCCCCGCCGGCGGAGAAGGTGCCGCCGATGACGGTGGCCGCCATCAGCCACACCGACGGGAGCCCCTCCTCGGCCACGATCATGGTGGGGACGGTGGTGATGAGGAGCAGTTCGATGATGCGGGGCTTGGTGAGCGCCACATAGCCCTGCAGACGCGTACGGAATGAGGCTCGCGCCGCAGTCTTCATCGCACACCGATGGTAGGTCGCCCCCCTCTCGGGCCGACAATCGCGGCGGCGCGGCGAGGTGAGCCCGGCCTGATTGGGGAGCCCCAGGGGCCCTCCCGTACCATCTCGGGCGTGCGCCTGCCGCGTCTCTCCCCCCGGGCCTACCAGCGCATCACCCTGCTGGCGGCGCTGGCTCTGGCCTTCATCATCGTCACCGGCGCGGGTGTGCGCCTGACGGGCTCGGGCCTCGGCTGCTCCACGTGGCCCAAGTGCGAGGAGACGCAGTTCGTCGCCCCGCTCGAGTACCACGCCCTCGTGGAGTTCGTGAACAGGCTCATCACCGGCCTGGTGTCGGCGGCGGTGGCCCTCGCCGTGCTCGGCTCGCTGCTGCGCACCCCGCGCCGCCGGGACCTGACCTGGTGGTCGCTGGGCCTGGTGGCCGGGGTGCTCGCCCAGATCGTGCTCGGTGGCCTCACGGTGCTGTTCCACCTCTCGCCGCCGTTCGTCATCGGCCACTTCCTGCTGTCGATGGTGCTCATGTGGAACGCGGTGGTGCTGCACGAGCGGGCCGGCCACGACGGTTCCAAGGGCCTCCCGCTCGTCCCGCGGCGCGTCCGCATGCTCGGGCGGACGCTGGTGGCGGCTGCCGCCGTGGTGCTGGTGTCGGGCACCATCGTCACCGGCACCGGTCCCCACGGCGGCGACGAGACCGTCGAGCGCCTGCCCTTCGACCTCATGGAGGTGGCCCGCATCCACTCGCTGCTGGTGTGGGCGTTCCTGGCTCTCGCGCTGTGGACCTTGTGGGAGCTGCACCGCAGCGGCGCGCCGCTCGGGGTCGACCGTCGGGCCAAGGTGCTGGTCGGCGCCATCGTGGTGCAGGGGGCGATCGGCTACGTGCAGTACTTCGGGGGCGTCCCGCCGCTCGTCGTGGCCCTGCACATCGTGGGCAGCATCGTGGTGTGGGTGGCCGTGCTGCGCTTCCACCTGGGGCTCACCGCCCACCCGCTCGAGCCGCCCGAGGGCCACCGCCCCACCACCGTCACTCCCCCGACCGACAGCCTTGTCGCTCCCACCGGGTGAGCGCAGGCCTGGCCCGAGCGTCGCGGCTGGGGGAAGATCGTCGGTGATGTCACCCCTCTCGTCGCTCCGTCTCGCCGGCGCGGCTCCGGTGGAGAGCCCCGTCGAGGTCGAGGAGGCCACGCCCGACGACCTCGCCGAGCTCGACCAGCCGTGGGTGGTGCTGGTCTGGAACGACCCCATCAACTTGATGAGCTACGTCACCTTCGTGCTGCAGAAGCTCTTCGGCTACAGCCGCGAGCACGCCGAGTCGCTCATGCTCGACGTGCACGAGAAGGGTCGGGCGGTGGTGTCCACCGGCACCAAGGAGAAGGCCGAGCTCGACGTCTTCCGCCTCCACGAGCACGGCCTGTGGGCCACCATGCAGAAGGACTGACGTGGGCCTGTTCTCCCGACGGCGGGTGCGTGCCGTCGACTCTGACACCTTCACCATCCGTCTCGACGACACCGAACGGGCCGTGCTGTCCGACGTGTGCGAGCAGCTCCGGGTGGCGATCGAGCACGACGACGCCACCCCCGCCCTGCGCCGGCTGTTCCCCATGGCCCATGCCTCCGACGCCGAGCAGGAGGCGCAGTACCAGGAGATGGTGCACGACGACCTGCGCACCAAGCGCCTCGCCGACCTCACCACCTTGATCGACGGGGCCCAGGCCACCCAGCTCGACCGCGAGGCGCTCGAGCAGTGGATGACGGCCATCAACGCCGTGCGCCTGGTGTTCGGCACCACCCTCGACGTCGGGGAGGAGGAGCCGGACGCCCTCGACCCCGAAGACCCCGAGACCCCGGCGCTGATCGTGTACCACTTCCTCGGCGCCCTGCTGCAGGACATCGTAGAGGCCCTCGGCGAGACCCTCTGACCCGTGCCCGGCGGCGACCGTCGGTCGGGCGGCTGGTCAGCGGAAGCAGGTGATGGCCGCTTGGGTGCCTCGTCGTTGGGCTTCGGCCTCGGAGAGCGTCCCGCCGCCCGTCAGCTCGTCGGGGCTGATCTGGGTGGTGAGCTCGCTGGCGAAGCAGGTGGCCTCGTCGATGTCGAGGTGGGCCTCGCCGAGGGCCTGCTGGACGAGCGTGAGGCGCAGGGCGGCGTACTGCACGCCCAGCATGACCCGCTCCCCTGACGGCGTGGTGCCACCGTCGGGCTCGCAGGACCGCAGCGAGGCCCGGTCGCCTTCGAGCCCGGCGGAGGCCGCTCCGGGCGGGCCGGCATCGGCCCAGGCGGTGAACAGCTCGGCCAGCTCCGCGGTGGCGGCCTCGTCGGTGCCGGTGGCCACGATCTCGGTGCACGGTCGGTCGTCGAGGCGGTACGTGGTGGAGGCGTCGCCGGCCCACCCCTCGAGCCCGACGAGCACCTCGCGGGGGTCGAGGCGCTCGGACAGCGCCATCAGCAACGAGATGGCGCCGAAGGGCCCCTCGTCGAGGATCTCCTGGCCGTCGAGGGGAGCAGGGTTGGTGACCTCGACCGGCTCGAAGCCACCGAAGAAGACGGCGGGGTCGAGCAGCTCGGCGTCGGTGGTGGGTGGGTCGGCCAGGGCGTCGTCGACGGCGCCGTTGCCGCCTTCGTCGGCGAGGATGGCCACGAACGGGGGCCCGACCGCGTAGGGCAGGGCGAAGCCGGCCTGGAGCACGTCGGGCACACCGGCCAGGGCGCCCATCGCCGCCGACCCCATCTGGGACATGCGCGCCTCGTAGTCGCGGCGCTCGGCCGAGTCGAGGGTGGCCACGTAGGCGTCTTCGACCCGGCTGGCGTCGCCCTCGGCGAGGGTGCGCAGGTTGGCCGCGGGCTGGTCGTCGAGGTCGTCGAGGCGGTCGAGCCCGAGGTGCTGGTCCTGCCAGGCGTGGGTGAGCTCGTGGACGAGGGTGACCCCGGTGGCGGCGTCGATCTCGGTGCCCCGCACGGTGACGGCGTCGGTCTCGGTGTCGTAGAAGGCCAGGGTGCCCTCGCCCATGAGCTGGTCGTACTGGTCGAGGAGGTCCTCTTCCGCGGTGATGAGGCCGAGCGCCCGGAGCTGGGCGGTGCTCACGTCGAGCGCGGCACGGTCCTCGTCGTCGAGGTCGCCGCTGGCGTCGGTGACGGCGGCTCGAAAGTCGTCGTCATCGAGGAACTCCACGGGAACGGGCTCGAGGAAGGGCCGGCCCCGGAACTCGGCGACGAACTCGGCGAAGACCTCGAGGCGGGGATCCCAGCCGTCGGCGCCGGCGTCGGTGCCCTCGTCGACCCCCCGGGCCACGACCTCGGGGGGTGGGCCCCCGTCGGCGCGCAGGGCCAGCACCGACACGGCGCCGGCGACCACGAGGAGGAGCGCACCCGCGGCCACGGCCAGCGTGGTGACGACCCGCGGGCCCCGGTCGGGATCTCGACCAGGAGGCCCGCTGGGCGAGGCACCCACCGGGGACGGTGGCCCGGGCGGGTACGTCGCGGTCATGGGTTCACCGTACCGACGCGCCGGGGACCTCCGGGGTCGGGCGGGCGACGGGCTCGTCTGGCGAAGGCCGGGGGGCGTGCTGCTATGGTGACCGAGCCCTCACGGCAGAGAGCCCCCATCGTCCAGTGGCCTAGGACGCCGCCCTTTCAAGGCGGTAACACGGGTTCGAATCCCGTTGGGGGTACGCAGTCCCCGGCCGCGAGGTCGGGTTGCAACAGTGGTCCCGTGGTGCAGTTTGGAGTGCACGCCGGCCTGTCAAGCCGGAGGTCGCGGGTTCAAATCCCGTCGGGACCGCCAGTTGCCACACAACTCACGAGGCGTGTGGCGACACCGGGTCGGGTAGCTCAGTTGGCAGAGCGATCGCCTGAAAAGCGATAGGTCACCGGATCGACGCCGGTCCCGACCACCTGCGAAACCCCTGCTCCGCAGGGGTTTCGTTCGTTTTCGCCGACCACCTCCGGCGCCCGATTCGCCCGTCGTCGTCGAGGGTCGGGCCGTGCTCGCAGCCGCCGAACGGAACGGCCGCCTCACACCAGGGCAACTGAAGCGAGCCAAGGCCGACCTCACTGAGCTCGTCGAGGAGATGAGCCTGGTCGAGATCACCGAGGACCTCATCGACGAGGCATCCACGTGGCCAACCCGCTCGATCACTGACCGACGTGGACAACGCTTGCTCCCGTCTCTCCCCGGACTCTGCGTTCCCACGCCAACGATGGAGCCGCGCGCCGGCCGTTTGAGCCCGTCCCCAGGTACGGCCGGCTCGCGGCGTGCGTCAGGCCGAGAAGGCCTCGCGCAGGGCGGCGGCCACCTTGTCCTGGGCGTCGCCGGCGGCGTCGATGCCGGCATCCATGGAGAAGAAGCCGTGGAACATGCCCTCGAACTCGTGGTACTCGGCCTCGACGCCCGCCTCGGTGAGGGCCTCGGCGAACGCCCGCCCCTGGTCGCGCAACGGGTCGTACTCGGCGGTCACCACCACGGCCGGGGCGACGCCCTTCAGGTCGGCCAGGATGGGCGAGTAGCGGGGATGGGTGCGGTCGGCGTCGTCGTTGGCGTAGTGGCCGTGGAACCACTCCATGCCGTCACGGGTGAGGAAGTAGCCCTCGGCGTTGTCGGTCATCGACGGTCGGTCGCAGGTGCCGTCGGTGACCGGGTAGATGAGGACCTGCTGGACGACCTCCACCCGGTCGGTGTCACGGGCGTGCACCGCCACCACCGCGGCCAGGTTCCCACCGGCGCTGTCGCCGGCGACGGCCACCCGGTCGGTGTCGACACCGAGCTCGGCGGCGTTGTCGAGCACCCACTCGAAGGCGGCCACCGCATCGTCGGCCGCCGCCGGGAACTTGGCCTCGGGAGCCAACCGGTAGTCGACGGCCACCACCACGCAGTCGGCCTTGTTGGCCAGCACCCGCGCCAGGTGGTCGTGGGAGTCGAGACCACCGATGACCCACCCGCCACCGTGGAAGAACACCACCACCGGCAGCGACTGGTCGTCGTTGGGCCGGTAGATGCGCACCGGGAGCTCTCCCCCCGGTCCGGGGATGGTGCGGTCGACGATGCTGGCCAGCTCGACGGGGCTGGGGATGGACGCACCCCCGAGGTTCCTCAGCTCGTCGGGCGAGAGGTCGCCCGAGAACGAGAACCCCGTGGAGCCGAGGAAATCGATCACCATCTGAGCCTGCGGATGCAACGGCACGTCTGTCCCCCTGGAAGCGAAACGGCGGCCGGGATCCCCCGGCCGCCGTTCACTCTGCCATGTTCATGGCGTCGCGGAGCGCCGCGATGTGGCTCGGTCGCTGCGCTTCCCCTCGCCACCAGACGGCACCCCGGTGCCGACCCCCCCCCGGGCGGAGCGCCGCGGTGCCTCTACCCCCGGACGACGCCGTCGCGCACGGCGGCCTCGGCGGCGGCGGCGGCCACCAGCGGGGCGACGCTGCGGTCGAACACCGACGGGATGACGAAGTCGGGGGCCAGCTCGGCGTCGGGCACGGCCATGGCGATCGCCTCGGCCGCCGCCAGCTTCATGCCCTCGGTGATGGTGGTGGCACCGGC
This sequence comes from Rhabdothermincola salaria, assembly GCF_021246445.1. NCBI lineage: Bacteria > Bacillati > Actinomycetota > Acidimicrobiia > Acidimicrobiales > Iamiaceae > Rhabdothermincola > Rhabdothermincola salaria. The sequence goes on along the minus strand of NZ_JAJQXW010000002.1, from coordinate 611,221 downwards.
GTCGAGGGCGCCCCGGAAGATGCCCGGGAAGCACAGCACGTTGTTGATCTGGTTCGGGAAGTCGCTGCGGCCGGTGGCGACCACGCCGCCCACGTGCTGGATGACCTCGGGTCGGATCTCCGGGTCGGGGTTGGCCAGGGCGAACACGATCGGGTCCTTGGCCATGCCCTCGACGTCGGCCACCGAGATGAGGCCCGGGCCGCTGACACCGATGAACAGGTCGGTGCCGGGCATGCACTCGGCCAGGCTGCCGGTCACGTTGTCGGGGTTGGTGTGCTCGGCGAACCACTCCTTGGCCACGTTGAGCCCACCGCGCCCCTGGTAGACGGCGCCCTGGCGGTCGCAGCCCACGATCCAGGGCACCCCGGCCTCCATGAGGATCTTGGAGATGGCCACCCCGGCGGCGCCGACGCCGGCGATGACGACCTTGAGGTCCTCCATCTTCTTGTCGACCAGCTTGAGCGAGTTGACCAGGGCGGCGAGCACCACCACGGCGGTGCCGTGCTGGTCGTCGTGGAACACCGGGATGTCGAGCAGCTCCTTGAGGCGGTCCTCCACCTCGAAGCACACCGGGGCGGCGATGTCCTCGAGGTTGATGCCCCCGAAGGTGGGGGCGATGCGCTGCACGGCCTCCACGATCTCGTCGGCGCTGTTGGTGTCGAGGCAGATGGGGAAGCCGTCGACGCCGGCGAACTCCTTGAACAGCAGGGCCTTGCCCTCCATGACGGGCATGGCGGCCTCGGGGCCGATGTCGCCCAGGCCCAGCACTGCGGTGCCGTCGCTGACGATGGCCACCGTGTTCTTCTTGATGGTGAGCTCGTGCACCTTGGCCGGATCGGCCTCGATGGCCTTGCAGACCCGGGCCACACCGGGCGTGTAGGCCATGGACAGGTCGGCCGCGTCGCGCACGGCGATGCGGCTCACGACCTCGGTCTTGCCGCCGTCGTGGAGGGTGAAGGTGCGGTCGTCCCACTCGAGGACCTCGATGCCGTCGCACGACCGGGCCGCCTCGAGCACCTGCTGCTGATGGTCTTCGCTGGTGCAGTCGACGACGATGTCCTCGTCGAGGAACGACTTCTTGGCCTCGAACCCCTCGAGCGCGGCGATGTTGCCGCCTACCGCGCCGATGGCCGCGGCCAGTCGACCCAGCGCACCGGGCTGGTTGTCGAGGCGCACGCGCAGTCGGACGGAGAACGCAGCAGTGGGAGTGTCAGCCATAGGGACCCAGACGCTACCGGCCTCGCCGCAGCGGGGCGAAGCGATCGGCCGCCGCGGCGGCGCGTCAGGTCGGCGTCAGGTCGGCGGTCAGACGCCCTCGTAGTCGAAGCCCAGCTCGGGGGCGGTGACCATGGCCCGGAAGGCCACCCCTTCGGCGTCGGCCATGGCGGCACAGGTGCCGCCCCGATCGACGAGCACGAGGACCATCACCGGTTCGGCGCCCAGCTCGCGCACCACCCGGAGCGCCTCGATCGAGGAGGTGCCGCGGGTGACGGTGTCCTCGGTGATCACCACCTTGTCGCCCGGCTCGAGGGCGCCGGCCAGGCGCCCGGCCACCCCGTGGTCCTTGGCCTCCTTGCGGATGGTGAAGGACTTCAGCGCCCGACCCCGGGTGGCGGCCACGGCCGCCAGGCCGTAGGCCACCGGATCGGCGCCGACGGTGAGCCCACCCACCGCGGTGACGTCGTCGGGCACCAGGTCCAGACCCACGTCGGCCATGAGCAACAGGCCGTCGGGACGACAGGCCGTCTGCTTGGAGTCGATGAACCAGCTGCTCTTGCGGCCCGACTTCAACGTGAAGTCCCCGGTGCGCACGGAGTGGCGCAGGAGGTGGTCGACGAGGGCCTGCTTGGGATCAACTGTCTCGGTCACGGCCAACGACCGTACCGGAGGGCCGGGTGCGGCCTCCCGAGGCACCGGCGCGACCCGACGGACCTCAGTCCCGGCGGCCGGACCAGCCGGTCAGATCAGGCGGACGGTGCCGTCGCCTTCGATGATGCGACCCAGCTCCATGGCCCGGTGGCCCCGGGCGCGGGCCAGGTCGAGCGCCTTGTAGGCGTCGTCGGGGGGCACCACGACGACCATGCCGATGCCGAGGTTGAACACCTTGGCCATCTCGTCGTCGGACACCTGGCCGAGACGCTGGATCTCGCCGAAGATGCGCGGCGACTCCCACGAGCCCCGGTCGACCTCGGCGGCGGTGCCCGGCGCCAGGACCCGGTTGAGGTTGCCGGGGATGCCACCACCGGTGATGTGGGCCACCGCTCGCACGTCGACCGCCTCGAGCAGCGCGGTGACGGTGGGCGAGTAGATGACCGAGGGGGCCAACAGCTCGTCGGCGAGGGAGTGGTGGGCGCCGTCGTAGGCCGGACCGTCGAGGGGCAGTCCGGCCCGCTCGAGCAGCACCCGCCGCGCCAGCGAGTACCCGTTGGAGCGCAGGTTCGGCGAGGGCAGGCCGATGAGCACGTCGCCCACGCTGACGGTCTGCCCGGTGACGAGGCGATCGCGCTCGGCCACGCCGACGGCGAAGCCGACGAGGTCGAACTCGCCGGGCTCCATGGCGCCGGGGTGCTCGGCCATCTCGCCACCGACGAGCGCGCACCCGGCCTGGCGGCAGCCCTCGGCCACCCCTTCGACCAGCTGCTCGATGTGGTCGGGGTCGAGGCGCCCCACCGCGATGTAGTCGAGGAAGAACAGCGGCTCGGCCCCCTGACACACCAGGTCGTCGACGCACATGGCCACCAGGTCGATGCCGATGGTGGTGAAGCGGTCGGTGGCCTGCGCCACCAGCGCTTTGGTGCCGACACCGTCGGTGGAGGACACCAGCACCGGTCGGCGGTAACGGGCCAGGTCGAGCTCGAAGAGCCCGCCGAACCCACCGATGTCGCCGATGACCTCGGGCCGGAAGGTGGAGCGGACCTTGTCCTTGATGCGCGAGACGGCTTCCTCGCCGGCGTCGATGCTGACACCGGCCGCGGCGTAGGTCTCCCCGGTGGGGTCAGCCACGGGCGGGCCCGTCGTCGAACCCACCGGATCCGTCGGAGATGACCTCGACGCCGTCGCCACCGTCTCGATGGGCGCGGGCCCGGTCGGCCGGGAGCTCGCCCTCGCCCCGCAGCAACGCCGAGAACGTGGACTCGGACACCTCCGCCGCCGCCGGGGCCGCCACCTCGAGCACGCCCTTGGTGAGGCTGACCGGGACCTCGACGGGGTACTCGCCGGTGAGGCAGGCGTCGCAGAACCCGGCCCCCACCGCCCCCGTGGCCGTGATGAGGCGATCGAGGTTCAGGTAGGCGATGGAGTCGACGTTGAGGTACTCACGGATCTCGTCCACGCTCATGTGGGCGGCCAGCAGCTCGGAGCGGGCACCGGTGTCCATGCCGTAGAAGCACGGCCACTTGTAGGGCGGCGACGAGATGCGCAGGTGCACCTCGAGCGCCCCGGCCTCACGCAGCATCGACACCATGCCCCGCGTGGTGGTGCCCCGCACGATGGAGTCGTCGACGACCACCAAGCGCTTGCCGGCGATGTTGTCGCGCAGCGGGTTGAGCTTCATGCGCACGCCGAGGGCCCGCATCTCCTGGTTGGGTGCGATGAAGGTACGGCCGATGTAGCGGTTCTTGACCAGCCCCTGGCCGTAGGAGATGCCGCTGCGGCGGGCGTAGCCCTCGGCCGCGGGGATGCCCGACTCGGGCACGCCCATCACCAGGTCGGCCTCGACCGGGGCCTGCTCGGCCAGCTGCTCGCCCATGCGCACCCGGGCGCCGTGCACGCTGCGCCCGTAGAGGCGGGTGTCGGGCCGGGCGAAGTAGACGAACTCGAACAGGCAGAGGCGAGGATCGACCTGCCCGGCCGGGAAGACCCGCACCGACCGGTAGCCGGTGGCGTCGATGACGATCATCTCGCCCGGCTCGAGCTCGCGCACGAAGTGGGCCCCGAGCACGTCGAGCGCCGGGCTCTCCGAGGCCAGCACCCAGCCCTGGTCGAGCTTGCCCAGGCACAGCGGTCGGAACCCGTGGGGATCGCGCACCCCGATGACGTGGCCCTCGTCCATGGCCACCACGGAGAAGGCGCCCTTCAGGCGACCCAGCACGGCCAACATGGCCCGCTCGAGGGCCCGGCCGTCGGAGGAGGAGTCCGGGTGCTTGCCCAGCTCGGCGGCGATGAGCTCGGCCATGAGGTCGCTGTCGCTGGTGACGGTGCCCGGCAGCATGCCGGCCTCCTCGGCCAGCTCCTCGGTGTTGACCAGGTTGCCGTTGTGGCCCAGGGCGACGGTGTGGTCGCCCATGTCGCGGTAGACGGGCTGGGCGTTGCGCCACGTGCTCGACCCGGTGGTCGAGTAGCGGGTGTGGCCGATGGCGAGGTGACCGTTGAGGGCGGCGAGCGTGCGGTCGTCGAAGGCGTTGGACACGAGGCCCATGTCCTTGACCACGGTGATGGTGTTGCCGTCGCTCACCGCCATGCCGGCGGCCTCCTGGCCGCGGTGCTGAAGGGCGTAGAGGCCGAGGTAGGTGAGGTGGGAGACCGGCTGGCCGGGGGCGTAGACCCCGAAGACCCCGCAGGCCTCCTTGGGGGTGTCGGCGTCGGGGTCGCCGTCGGCCTCGACGGCTGTCGACGGCGACGTGGACGACGGAACGCTCATGCCCTCGGAGCTCACCGCGTCAGCGTAGCGGTGCCGGGAGGGCGGGCCGTCGGGGTGTGACGGGCGTGTCACCCCTGGGTGGTGCCGGCGCCCAGGGCATCGGGGAGGCGGTTCGCCCAGGTCGCCTCGGCCTCGGCCAGGGCGATGTCGAGGAGGCCCTTGACGGCGATGCGGTCGCCACCGGCCACGCCGATGCGGCTGGTGGGGACGCCCGCCTGCTCGCAGACGTTGAGCACGGTGGTGACGTCGTCGGGGGCGACGCACACGACGACGCGTGACGGGCTCTCGCTGAACAGCTCGGCGGCATCGGCGACGCGGGCCACGTTGACGCCCAGCCCGGACCGCACCGCCATCTCGGCGAGGGCCAGGCCCAGGCCGCCCCCGGACACGTCGTGGGCGCCGGCCAGCAGGCCACCGGCCACGAGGGTGCGCACCACGTCGGCCACGGCCAGGTGGTGGGCGTGGTCGAGGCCGGGGAGCTTGCCGCCCCGGTGGCCGCGGGCCCGCGCCCAGCGAGAACCGGACAGCTCGGGCTGGGTGACCCCGATGAGGATCAGACGACCGCCGTCGACGAGGCCGACCCCGGGCGGACGTCGGTCGAGCCGGTCGACGACGCCCAGCAGGCCGATGACCGGTGTCGGATCGATGTTGGCGCCCTGGGCCTCGTTGTAGAGGCTGACATTGCCGCCGATGACGGGCACGTCGAAGGCCTTGCACGCCTCGGCCATGCCGTCGATGGACTCCGACAGCTGCCACATCACCTCGGCGTGCTCGGGGTTGCCGAAGTTGAGGCAGTTGACGACCGCCAGGGGACGGGCCCCCACGCAGGCCAGGTTCATGACGGACTCGGCGACGGTCAGGGCGGTGCCCTGACGGGGATCGACGGCGCACCACCGGTGGTTGCCGTCGGTCGTGAGGGCCAGGCCCCGGCCGGTGTCGGCGCCGGTGGCGGGGTGCTTGAGGCGCAGCACGGCGGCGTCGCCCCCCGGGCCCTCGACCGTGTTGAGGAACAGCTGGTGGTCGTACTGGGACCACACCCAGCGGCTGTCGCCGAGGAGGTCGAGCAGCTCGGCGCCGGCGTCGGCGCTGGCCGGCATGGGCTCGGCGTCGACGGCGGAGACGCGGGTGACCTCGTCGAAGTTCGTGGGGCACACGCAGGGCCGGTCGTAGAGCGGGGCGTCCTCGTGGAGCGACGCCGCGGGGATGTCGGCGAGCACGTCGCCCTCCCACCCGTCGAGGATGCGCAGCCGGCCGCCGTCGGGGTCGCCGGTGGCCGGGCCCGGGGTGACCTTGCCGATGACCGAGGCCCGCACCTCCCAGCGCTCGCAGATCTCGAGCACGCGGTCGAGGTCGGCCGGCTCGACGATGGCGAGCATGCGCTCCTGGCTCTCGGAGGTCATCGTCTCGAAGGGCTCCATGCCCTGCTCGCGCAGGGGCACCGCGGTGACGTCGACGTCCATGCCCATGCCGCCGCGGCTGGCGGTCTCGCTGGTGGCGCAGGTGAGCCCGGCCCCGCCGAGGTCCTGGATGCCGACCACCAGGCCGGCGTCGAGCAGCTCGAGGCACGCCTCGATGAGCCGCTTCTCCTCGAAGGGGTCGCCGACCTGCACGCTGGGGCGCTTCTCGGCGTCGGACTCCTCGTCGGAGAACCCGGCCGAGGCCAGCACGCTCACGCCGCCGATGCCGTCGCGGCCGGTGGTGGAGCCGAGCAGCACCGCCAGGTTGCCGACGCCGGTGGCCTGTCCGAGCACCAGCCGTTCGGTGGGCAACAGGCCGAGGCACAGCACGTTGACGAGCGGGTTGCCCTTGTAGGTCTCGTCGAAGACGGTCTCGCCGCCGACGTTGGGCACGCCGACCGAGTTGCCGTAGCCGGACACCCCGCTGACCACGCCCTCGGCGATCCAGCGGCTGCGGGCGTCGTCGAGGGGCCCGAAGCGCAGCGGGTCCATCAAGGCGATGGGCCGGGCGCCCATGGTGAAGATGTCGCGGAGGATGCCTCCCACCCCGGTGGCCGCGCCCTGGTAGGGCTCGATGGCCGACGGGTGGTTGTGGCTCTCGATGCGGATGGCGGCGGCGATGCCGTCGCCCACGTCGACCACGCCGGCGTTCTCGCCCGGACCCACCAGCACCCAGGGGGCCTCGGTGGGGAGGCGCTTGAGGTGGATCCGCGACGACTTGTAGGAGCAGTGCTCCGACCACATCACCGCGTACATGGCCAGCTCGAGGTGGTTCGGGGCTCGCCCGACGATGCGCTCGATGGCGGCGTACTCGTCGTCGGTGAGTCCCAGTGAGCGGTGGATGCCGTCCTCCATGGCGCCGACGCTACCCGGCCGCGGCAACCTGCCGATCCGGCGCGGCGGCCGTGTCGCGCCGGTGTCGCGACGCGTCTCGGTGAATGGGTTCGCCGCGACGCCACGAGAACGCGAAATGGCGCCGCGGGCGATTCGGAAATGGCCCCGTCGGCATTCACCTCTGACAAGCGGGGGCGACACCCCTGATTGCATCGCGATGAGATGTGTGATGGAGTGCCGGGCATGGCTACCACCAAACGTGGCAGTGACGGGATGTCCGAAGAGCACAAAGCGGCCTTGGCGGAAGGTCGTGCACAGGGGCGAGCAGTGCGTCGATATCTCGAGGCGCTCGAAGCCCACAAACCCAAACGAGGCCGCAAGCGGACCCCGGAGTCGATGCGCAAGCAATTGGACCGCATCGAGTCGGAGATCCCCACCGCAGATCCGTTGAAGCGCCTGCAGCTGATCCAGCAACGACTGGACCTGCAGCGCGACCTGTCGGCCTCGGAGGAGACCGTCGACCTCGACGCCCTCGAGACCGAGTTCGTCGCCGCCGCCAAGGGCTACGGCGAGCGCAAGGGCATCTCCTACGACGCCTGGCGCGAGCTCGGCGTGCCCGCCACCACCCTCAAGGCGGCCGGCATCAGCCGCAGCAGCTGAGGCCGCCCGCACCGCAACGAGGCCGGGCCCCTGCCCGCCGCCGCCGTGGGGTTCAGCCCACGAGGGAGCGCAGCAGGGGCAGGCCGTCGGCGCTGCCCAGTAGCTCGCTCGACGCCCGCTCCGGGTGCGGCATGAGCCCCACCACGTTGCCGTCGGTCGAGCAGATCCCGGCGATGTCGTCGACGGACCCGTTGGGGTTGTCCACGTAGCGGAACACCACCCGGTCCTCGTCGATCAACTGGGCGAGGGTGTCCTCGTCACAGGTGTAATTTCCCTCGAAGTGGTTGATCGGGATGCGCAGCGTGGTGCCGACATGGACCCCTTCGGTCAGAGCGGTGCCGTACCGGTCGACACGCAGTTCGACGGTGTCGCACACGAACTTGAGACCACGGTTCTTCTGCAGCGCACCGGGGAGGAGGCCCGCCTCGGTGAGCACCTGGAACCCGTTGCAGATGCCCACCACGGCACCGCCGTCGCGGGCGAAGTCGGCCACCGCCGGCATCACCGGCGAGAAGCGGGCGATGGCCCCGGGACGCAGGTAGTCGCCGTGGGCGAAACCACCCGGCACGACCACCGCATCGACCCCGTTGACCGTGGCGTCGCCGTGCCACAGCACCTCGGGCTCGCCGCCGACGAGGGCGACGGCCTCGACCATGTCCTGCTCGCAGTTCGAGCCGGGGAACAGGACGACCCCGACCCGGCGGCTCACGAGCCCGTCCCGGCGGTGTCGACGGCCTCGAGCTCGACCACGGCGTCCTCGATCACCGGGTTGGTGAGGAAGCGGCGGCACAGGTCGTCGACCTCGGCGCGCGCCGCGGCCTCGTCGGCGGCCTCGACGGTCAGACGGATGCTCTTGCCCACCCGGACGCCGCTCACCCCGTCGAAGCCCAGGGTGGGCAGGGCCCGTTCGATGGTGGAGCCCTGCGGATCGGCGATCCCGGGCCGGAGCCGGACCTCGACGTGCACCGAGAAGATCATTGGCAGAACCGTAGCTTCTCAGCCCCGCCAGTCCGACAGCTGCCGACCGGTGATCCACTCGTAGGCCCGCACGTAGCGCTCGGACGTGGCCTCGACGACCTCGGCGGGCAGGGGCGGCGGGGGCGGCTGCTTGTCCCAGTCGAGCCCGTCGAGGTAGTCGCGCACCGGCTGCTTGTCGAACGACGGCGGCGTGGCACCGGGCGCCCAGGCGTCGGCCGGCCAGAACCGCGACGAGTCCGGGGTCAGCACCTCGTCGGCCAGCACGAGCTCGCCGTCGACGACACCGAGCTCGAACTTGGTGTCGGCGATGAGGATGCCCCGCTCGGCCGCCCACGCCGCGCCCCGCCGGTAGAGCTCGAGGGACACCGCCCGGGCCCGCTCGGCCATCTCGGCGCCGACGAGGTCGACCGCGGCCGCGAAGGAGATGTTCTCGTCGTGGCCGGCGTCGGCCTTGGTGGACGGCGTGAACACCGGCTCGGGGAGCCGAGCGGCCTCCAGGAGACCGGGCGGGAGGGCCTGGCCGTGCATGGTGCCGTCGGCGCGGTACTCCTTCCACGCCGACCCGGTGAGGTAGCCCCGCACGATGCACTCGATGGGCAGCATCTCGGCCCGCCGGCAGAGCATGATCCGGCCCTCCCACTGCGCCAGCCGGGCAGCCGGGGGGAGGTCGTCGAGCCGGGTGGAGAGGAGGTGGTTGCCCACCACGTCGGCCAGGTGCTCGAACCAGAAGGCCGACATGGCGGTGAGCACCCGCCCCTTGTGGGGGATGGGCTCACCCATCACGACGTCGAAGGCCGAGAGGCGGTCGGAGGTGACGAGCAGCAACCGGTCGTCGCCGGCGTCGTAGATGTCGCGGACCTTCCCCGAGTAGAGGTGGGGCAGCTCGATGGTGCTCACGCAGGCTCCAGAGGTCTCGGTGGGGTCAGAGGATGTCGGCGGGCCGGTAGGCGGCGGCATCGGGGTCGGCCACGACTAGCGCCTCGACGGCAGCGACGACCGCCCCCACCTGCCGGGGAGCGGCCCCCACGAAGTCGAGGGGGCGGGCCATCACGCCGGCCAGCTCGTCGGGGGCCAGCCCCAAGCGGGGATCGGCGGCGAGCCGGTCGAGCAGGTCGTTGCCCTCCGCCCCCTCCTCGCGCAACCGCAGGGCGGCGGCCACGGCGTGCTCCTTGATGGCCTCGTGGGCCTGCTCCCGCCCGACCCCGTGGCGGACGGCGGCCATGAGCACCTTCGTGGTGGCGAGGAACGGGAGGTAGCGATCGAGCTCGCGGGCGATGACCGCCGGGTAGGCGCCGAAGTCCTCGAGGACCGTCAGGAAGGTCTCGAACAGCCCGTCGATGGCGAGGAAGGCGTCGGGGAGCGCGACCCGGCGCACCACCGAGCAGCTCACGTCGCCCTCGTTCCACTGGTCGCCGGCGAGGCCGGCCACCATCGTGAGGTGGCCGCGCAGGATGGCCGTGAAGCCGGCGATGCGCTCACAGCTGCGGCTGTTCATCTTGTGGGGCATGGCCGACGAGCCGACCTGGCCGGGCCGGAAGCCCTCGGTGGCCAACTCCTGGCCGGCCATCAACCGGATGGTGAGGGCCAGGCTGGCCGGACCGGCGGCGGCCTGCACCAGGGCCGACACCACGTCGAGGTCGAGCGACCGGGGATAGACCTGGCCGACGCTGGTCAGCACCGCACCGAAGCCCAGGTGCTCGGCGACACGGGCCTCGAGGGCGTCGAGGCGCTCCTCGTCGCCGTCGAGCAGGTCGAGCATGTCCTGTTGGGTGCCGACCGGGCCCTTGATGCCCCGCAGCGGGTAGCGAGCCAGCAACTCGTCGACCCGCTGGAGCGCGCCGAGGAGCTCCTCGGCTGCGCTGGCGAAGCGCTTGCCGAGGGTGGTGGCCTGGGCCGGCACGTTGTGGGTGCGCCCCGTCAGCACCGTCTCGGCGTGCTCGGCCGCCAACTGGGCCAGGCGGGCCGCGGCCGCCAGCATGCGGCCGCGCACCACCTCGAGCGCGCGCCGCACCTGCAGCTGCTCGACGTTCTCGGTGAGGTCGCGCGAGGTCATGCCCTTGTGGATGTGCTCGTGGCCGGCGAGGGCGCAGAACTCGTCGATGCGGGCCTTCACGTCGTGGCGGGTCACCCGCTCACGGGCATCGATCGAGGCCAGGTCGACCTGGTGGAGCACCGCCCGGTAGGCCGACCGCGCCTCGTCGGGCACCTCGATGCCGAGGTCGCGCTGGGCGTCCATGACCGCCAGCCACAGCTCGCGCTCCAGCACCACCTTGTGCTCGGGCGACCACAACCGGGCCATCTCGTCGCTGGCGTAGCGGGCCGCGAGGACGTTGGGCACGGTGGTGGGTGACATCGTTCTCCTGGGATGGGCCGTTCGGCTCAATCCTGGGCCGATACCGTGCTCCAGGGTAAAGCAACGGGCTCCCCCCGCCGTTGAGTAGGAGAGGAGCATCGCGACACCTTCGTCGCGCCGCCTCCGTCGATCGAGCACCCCATGCCGCTACGCCGCTCCACGCCGACCCGACCCACGCTGATCGACACCCATTGCGTGCGGCACCAGTTCGAAGAGGCGATCGACCGGTGCCGGGTCTGCGACGAGCCGTTCTGCGGCGAGTGCCTCGTCTTCGCCTTCGGCGCCGAACATCCGCCCTAC